>NZ_JBAELF010000110.1:0-7678 GCF_056211015.1 Candidatus Egerieousia sp. | reverse complement strand
CGTTTGCGGATACCCGCTTTTCATTCTGCTGATAGGCGGAGGACTCTTCTTCCTCGTTTATTCCGGATTCGTTCCTTTCAGAAGATTCGGATCGGCAATCAAGGCATTGAAGAACAAGGATGACGCACCGGGACAGATCAGTTCCTTTGAAGCTCTCACAAGCGCCATTGCAGCAACCATCGGAATGGGCAACATTGCAGGTGTGGCCATTGCAATCACAATGGGCGGTCCCGGAGCAATTTTCTGGATGTGGGTGAGCGCCATCGTTGGAATGGCAACAAAATTCTTCGAAGGTTCCGCAACAATCATGTTCAAGGGAAAGGACTCCAACGGAGAGGTTCAGGGAGGCCCTATGTATATGATAGAGCAGGGACTGGGCATCAAATGGAAACCTATGGCAGTGTTCTTCTCTGTTTTCTGCCTCATAGGAACACTTTCCATAATGCAGGCCAATCAGCTCACAGAAGCCATCACAACTGTTTTCACAACCCCTGCGGGAATCGAGAACACTCCTCTGCTCAGGGGTATCATAGGTTTGAGCATCTGCGCAATAGTGTCAATAGTTGTTCTTGGCGGCATTGGAAGAATAGCCAAGATATCCTCCAAGCTTGTTCCTCTTATGGTTGGAATGTATTTCCTCCTTGTAATGTGGATCATTCTCACTCATCTTTCAGTTGTTCCAAGAGTGTTTGCCGACATATTCGCAGGAGCTTTCTCTCTCAAGGCGGGGTTCGGCGCTTTCCTGGGCGTTGCCCTGATAGGTGCCAGAAGAGCCGCACTGGTGAATGAGGCAGGTGTAGGTACGGCGAGCATGATGCACGGTGCGTCAAAGAACAAGGAGCCTGTACGTGAAGGTCTTGTTGCAATGATAGGTCCTTCACTTGACAGCGGTCTTGTATGCACTCTAACAGCACTCGCTGTCCTCATAAGCGGAGAATATCAGGTTGGAGCGGAGAACATAAAGGGTCTGGAACTCGCCCTCACCTCTTTCGAAAGTTCAATACCGGGATACGGGAGCATGCTGCTTATGATAATCGTCTTCATATTTGCATTCTCAACAATGTTCTCATACTCCTATTACGGAGTTAAATCAACCAGCTATCTGTTCGGAGCGAAATACGGCAAATACTACAATATATTCTTCCTGGCAATGATAGTTGTTGCAGCAATCATTCCTTTGAAGACTGCAGTAGGTCTGATTGACCTTGCCTACGCCCTTATGGCATTCCCTACAATGATAACCCTCTTCATTCTTGCACCAAGAATAAGGAAAGCTATGAAAATCTATTTCAAAAAATAAGCTTAAAAATGAAACGCGCACTATTAATTCTGGCAGCAACCATCTTTACAATGACAGCCTGTACACAGAAGGAAAGCAATCCTTTCCTGGGGGAGTGGGACACTCCTTACGGGATTCCTCAGTTCGACCAAATCTCCTATGATGACTACATACCGGCTATCCAGGCCGGCATAGAGCAGCAGGACGCTGAAATAAAAGCCATCACCGACAACCCTGAAGCTCCTACATTCGAGAACACCATAGCTCCTCTTGAGCTTTCAGGTTCAATTCTTGCCCGTGTTGGCGGCGTTCTGTACAATATCAGCGAAACGGACCAGACTCCCGAGCTTGATTCCATTCAGGAGCTTGCTATTCCAATGATAACCGAGCACGAGAACAACATATCCTTCAACAAGGCTCTCTACGAAAGGATAGCTGCAATATACAATGCGGACCAGAGCAATCTCACACGCGAGCAGCAGATGGTTCTCAAGAATCATTTCGAGTCATTCGAAAGGGAAGGCATAGGCCTTTCAGAGGAAGCTCAGGCAGAATTGAGGACCCTCAACACAGAGATGGCTTCAAAGATTCAGAAAGTTGGCAACAACATTCTTGCCGAGAACAACGCCTTCAAGGAAAAATTCGGTTTCAGCACTTCCGAATATGTCCAGATGATGACAACCACAGAAGACAGAGAACTCCGCAGGCAGTACAACCAGGCGTACAGAATATGCGGCCACAACGGCAACGAATATGACAACGGCAAGCTCATTCTCGAGATTCTCCAGCTCCGCCAGCGCAAGGCAGCAATCCTTGGCTATCCAAACTGGGCCGAATACATTCTTGCAGCAAAGATGGCTCACGATGCAGCAACCGTTGATTCTTTCCTCGAGGGCATTCTCAAGGCATCCGAAGTGAAGGCTGTTGAGGAGATCAAGGACATGCAGGCCATCATGGATGAGGACATAAAGGCAGGCAAGCTTGCAGCAGGCAGCAAGATAGAGCAGTGGGACTGGTGGTATTACGCAGAGAAGGTCCGCAAGGCGAAATATGACCTGGATGATTCCGTTATCAATCCATATTTCAAGATTGACAATGTTGTCAAGGGCATCTTCATTGCAGCAAAGACCCTCTACGGAATCAATGCCGAGAAGATTGAGAATGTGCCTTCATACAATCCTGAGTGCGTAACCACCTACAAGATTACAGCCGAGGACGGAAGCCTCGTAGGCATCTTCACAACAGACTACCACCCAAGGTCAAGCAAGAGAGGCGGCGCCTGGATGAACAATATACGTGACCAGTACTACACTGCCGATGGTCAGGATATCCGTCCTATCATAGTTAATGTAGGCAATCTTCCTGAGTATCTTGGAGTTGATGATGTTCAGACCGTATTCCACGAATTCGGCCACGCTCTCCACGGACTTCTCACAAAATGCCATTACCGCAGCATCAGCGGAACCAGCGTAAAGCGTGATTTCGTTGAAATGTTCAGCCAGTTCAACGAGAACTGGGCATTCCAGCCTGAACTTCTGGCCCAGTATGCAATGAACGAGAACGGTGAGGTCATTCCTGCAGAACTGGTTGAAAAGATAAATGCAGCCCTCAAATTCAACCAGGGCTTCATGACAACCGAGCTTGCAGCCGCATCAGCACTTGATATGAAATGGCATGAGCTCACCGACATTCCTGCAGGCGCGCTTGAGAACCCTGCACAGTTCATAGACGAATTCGAGAACAGTGTCCGCACCCAGATAGGTCTCAACCCACAGATTGAGTACCGTTACCGCACAACCTACTTCAACCACATTTTCTCAAGCGGTTACGATGCAGGTTACTACGGATATCTCTGGGCAGAGGTTCTTGACAAGGACGCTTTCAGCGTATTCACAGCTTCCGAGAACGGTCCTTTCAATCTCGAGCTTGCAAAGCAGTTCAAGGAGACCTTCCTTGAGAAAGGAGGCAGCGAGGAGCCTATGGTTCTTTACAAATCATTCACTGGACGCGAGCCTGATTCAAAGGCAATGCTCGCAGGACGCGGACTACTTTAGTACCAGAAGCCAAACATCCGTGGCAACAGCCACACATAATAAAAACCGGTCAGAAAATTCTGGCCGGTTTTTTCATATCAACTTTCAAGTATTATTCCTCAGCTTTCTGAGCCTTCTTTTCAGGCTTGGCGTTCTTCACGTATTTGTCAAGCCATGCACCTGTTTCGTAAAGCATGTCAAGCGTTGTTTCAATGCCGTAGTAGCTGTGGCTCTCGTATGGCATCTGCAGATACCTTACGGTGCAGCCGTTGTAAACGTATGCGTCGTAAAGCCTCTGGCTCTGGACAGGAAAGGTTCCCATATTGGCGTCCATCTGACCGTGTATGAGAAGCATTGCATCCTTCATCTGATGGGCGTAGTTGAACGGCGACATCTTGTTATACATTTCCTGAGCCTCCCAGTAGCTTCTTCTCTCGTGCTGGAAACCGAAAGGAGTGAGGGAACGGTTGTAACCGCCGCTGCGTGCGATTCCTGCCTTGAACAGACGTGTATGGTTGAGCAGGTTGGCTGTCATATACGCACCGTACGAGTGTCCGCCAACACCAATCCTGTTTCTGTCACCGATACCGGTTGAATCGCAAACGAAATCAACTGCAGCCTCGGCGCTCATTATCATCTGAGGCAGGAAGCGGTTGTTTGGAAGCGAATCCTTGTGCTCTGCAATGATTGCCATTGTGAAACCGTCAAGAACCGCGTAACCCTGAGCTGCCCATATCATTGCCGAACCGTAGGTTGGCTTTACGAAATTGTTGCTGGCTGTCCTGTCCTTCTCGCACTCTGCAAAGCATTTGTATTCGTATGGATATGTCCACATGAACACTGGGAGCTTGCCGTCCTTTTCCTTGTCGTAGCCTGCCGGCAGATACAGATTGGCGTAACATTTGAGCCCGTCTTTCCTGGTGTAGCTCACATACTGTCTTGTGACAAGCTCCTTTATCTGCGGAACAGGATTCTCAAAATGGCTTATCTGCCTTGAACTTATTTTTCTGCCCTTGATTGATGTTTCCCAGATGTCAGGAACAGTTGTGAAATCCTCCTTTGTTTCCAGGAATGCAAGATTCTTGAAATTGGTGATGCCAACTACCTTCTCAAGCATTGCTGAGCCCGATGTCCAGATATTGCTTGTCTTGCCGTCCTTCAGTGAAAGCTTGTCAATGAAACTGGTCTTGAAGCCATCGTCGTCAGGTCTGTCATTGCCCTTCATATATATATAGCTGGCCTTTGAATCTGTCCAGACAATGTCTCTGCCGTATGCATTACGAACCATGTACGGCAGTCCGTAAACAGGGAAATTGCCAAGAGTGTCAACTTCGGTGCTATATGAAACCAGCACCTTGTGTCCTGCCATCGTATCACAAGGAACAAAGCTTGAGAGTCTGCCGAACTTCTCCTTTGAAGAGCTCTCCGTGAAGAAAGCAAGCTTTTCGCCGGACCAGAGGATAGGACCGGAAATCCTGTACTCCGCTGAAAGAACTATCTGTTTGTCAGTCTCGAAATTGAAAGGAGCCTGGCACTGATATACCATATTCGTATATTTGTACTCAGGTTTTTCCTTCTTTTCCTTTTTCACTGCCGATGGTTCCTTTACCTTAACTGAATCCTTTGAAGCGCTTGAGTCCTTGGCAACTTTCTCCTTCTCAGGTGTTGACACCTCTCTCCACAGCAGAGTTGCAGGCTGGTCAGCCCTCCACTCGAAGCCTGAAGGTTTCGGTCCCTTGGACTTCTTATCCTTCTTGTCCTTGCCGCTGTCTTCCTTTTTGGTTCCATCGTTGAGCATCTTCACAAGCTTGCCATCGAGGTCAATGATATACTGCTTGCTTGGGAAGCTGTTGTGTGTCTGTATGTATGAATAAGGACGGTGCTCTGTTGTGACCATAATGTACTTGCCGTCAGGTGATGTCCTGTAACTGCGATAAATGGCCTTCTCTCCAATGAGCCTGCAGCCTTCAGGGCCCTCCACTGCGAGCACGCTGCCTGTGCAGTAATCATACATCTGCTCGTCGTACGGGCTTGACAACAGGTCCTGATATGTACGTATCGATTTCTTTCCCTTGAGATTCTCCTGCACTACAGGCCATTTTGACATGCCTCTCTCAGGTTTCTGTCCTATGCCGTCTGGAACGGATTTGTAGAGAATATGATCGTCATCCAGGAAAGCGAACGGTCTTCCGAGCGTGGAGTTGACCTTTCTGGAAGAAATCTTCACTGCCTCAGGTCTGGTTGCAGCAGCGTCAACTCTGTAAATGCTGACTTCACTATCGCCCGAGTGGGTGAAAGCGAAATACCTGCCGGAAGGTGACCAGGTGATGGCATCGATTCTGGCTTCTTCCGGGAGACCAGCCACTTCGATTACCTGGCCGTTCGTGAGGTTCATTATTTCAATTCTTTCAAAAGGTATGACCCTGCTTGCACTGAAATTCACAGGGTTGAATCTCTCTCCGCCAATCCTTTCCTCGGGGCCGGCCAGTTCAGCCAATGGCACCGCACGGCATTTGCGACTTGCAAGAACAGCCTTGCTGTACTGCGGATTGTAGAACTTTGAAGGAACAGGGCTGGACATTGCCAGTTCCTTGATGATTGGAGCAGGTTCCTTGAAATGAGGAACTTCATCCTGAGCATGCGCCGTAAATACAAAAGCGCATACTGCTGATGCCAGAATCACAAAACGTTTCATATCGGAAAATGATAATTTGATAGTCAAAACATTAGGACCAAAGTTAAGACTTACAAATCAGAAATCCTAACGGCTGAACTCAAGTTCTTCTGATTTGAAGCAGATTGTTTCAAATGCAGACCTTACCGGCAATTTTCGTGCATTTTATCACAGTTTTATACCCAACAAGCGATTCCCCTCCTGACCCAGGAAACGATTACCCTCATACCCAAAAAGCGATTCCTTTCCTGACACAAGAAGCGAGTCCCTTCCTAAACAAAAAAGCAATTCCCCTCCTAAACCAAAAATCACCTTCCACACCTGAATGCAGCACACCACACTCTGACAAGGGTACGCGTGGACGATGAGGCAATTTTGCCTCAACCTCCACGCCAATCCGCCTCACAAGGCCATTCAAGGCCCATCAGCGTGGACGGTGATTTTCGGTTCAGGCACAAAGTAATCATTACGTATGGCAACAGGTCTGGACGGTGATAGTTGGTTCAGCATAAAGTATTGAATGGGTGAGTATGTCAGGTTTCGGGAATACCAAACCAGTTAATAAGAAATCAAAACATATCCTTTACCTCCGAATATAGCAGGCCACAGAGTCT
Source organism: Candidatus Egerieousia sp. (assembly GCF_056211015.1). Lineage (NCBI taxonomy): Bacteria > Pseudomonadati > Bacteroidota > Bacteroidia > Bacteroidales > Candidatus Egerieousia > Candidatus Egerieousia sp. Next base: position 1,078 of record NZ_JBAELF010000110.1, on the reverse strand, counting down.
TGCAATTTGTTTTGAGGAACTATTAAAGCGTGATTTCATGATTTTTGCCAAGCGGATTCTTTGTTCTGTATCAAGACTCCGAATATCTTTTCTATTGAAGATCTGCTGGCAAAGTTCGTTTTTGTGCTGTCTCATTTCCTGAATAGGAATTGACAGATGTGAAACAATGCCTTCTTGCGATTCAATGTCAGATTCTTTTGAAATGCACATGAAATAATTGAAGCTTTTGTGTGTCCTGAATAACTGCTCAACAATCTCAAACGCAACATATTCACCCGGAAAGACCAATTCTCCAAGCATAATTGGAGAGTCGCTTCTCGTTTTGCGTGTCCGTAATGTCGTCCTTTGCGAACGAGCCCCAAATCCATTGAACCTTTTCCCATTTATTGAATCATCGGCACTCACTTTTGAATGAGTCCCAACATCGTGGTGCATGCCGGCAGTAGCTGTCCACTTGGGTGCAGTCCAATAATTGCTATTGCGGAACAGAAGAGCTGCACTTGACCATGGATAATCGTATGCATTGAAATGTAATCCTCCTACCGGAGCATTTTTCAGCACGTAGCAGATTGCTGTCTTCAAGTATCTTGCGGTGTTTATGGGCTGGTGGCTGATTCCAATGTCCGTAAGTTTTTTCTTTTCACCGTGTACATTGGAGATATGCAAGGAAGTCCTTCTTATGTATTCGTGCATGAACCTGTTACATTCATCAAATTGACCATGAAGAATGAAATGAACGTGCGTGTCCATCAAGGCAAATGCAAGAATTGTAACATCGTAATTTTGAATTACGTTGTAAATTCTGTTCATACCATTGCGGAAATCCTCTTCGCTGTAGAAGATGGCATCTATTTCATTGCCATTTGTGTAGAAATGCCAGCAGTTCTTAACTTCAATTTCCTGGCCCTTTATGAAGCTGATGTTCAAGCCTAATTCCGACGCTGTGTTTCACCCTATGACTGATTTTTGGGCAGTTTTGGTAGCGAAGGTCGCTTGTCCACATCCCTACCCCTTTCCGACAGTGTTGTCGTCAGCACATAATTTAGAAATAGAGCGGCTTTCTCCTGATATGTTTCTT
>NZ_JBAELF010000109.1:0-23321 GCF_056211015.1 Candidatus Egerieousia sp. | reverse complement strand
GAGTTCAGTGATATTTGTAATTGCTTGATAATCAACTATACTTTTGCGCCAACCGATCTCAAACCCCCACAAGTAAAAGGGTTTGGGTTCACTTTGTCTGAGAAACGATGGTCATGGCAACAGCGGAAGCGCAAATGGAGCTCTTGAAAGCTCCATGCGGCGCTTCCTGCTGTAGCCGCTGGCTTGGGTATAAGGCCAGCGGCGGTGCCACAATGTTCCTTCCTCATTGTTTTGCCAATCCGCATCACCATCCCGTACAGGATTTCGCCGTTTCCTGTACGCAACATCTGGTTTTGCCTATTCGCCTCGGGATTCTTCAGCCGTTTTCCTCCAACTGGCCGTGAAAACACCAGATTTTCGGCCATATTGCTTCAAACGGCCGAAAAAATCCATATTTTTCGGCCGATTCAAGATTTTTTGCCTATTTGGCCGAAAATATGCCTGTTTCTCGGCCAAACTGCCTTGATCGGCCAGAAAATGATTGATTTTTCGGCCACCTGAAAGATAATGAATGAAACTTCGCGCAAATCATGTCCCTACCTATTGTGTCACGAATAGTCATTTACGGAAAACGTTGGCTCTCTGGTTATGCTAAAAAAGAAGGAGTATCGGGTTCGCTCAACAAAAATCAGGTTAGGCAGATGAGAGTTATGATTAGTAAGCCTAAAGTAATCGAAAAACAATAAGGTGGTAGGATTTTCAGAAAATTTTCTTTGATTCTGGATTTTGAATGATGCGGCACATAGCAGGTTATGTGACTCAACGAAAAATTCACAAGTCTGAAAAGTTTCGGGAAAGATTATCAAGTTATTTTTAGAAGATTACTAATTTTGTGTGAACAAAGGAATGTTGTATGAAGCAGGTTATAGAGTTCCTGACGGATTTGTCATTAAACAACAACAGGGAGTGGTTCCAGACACACAAGGCGGAGTACCAGCAGGCGCAGAATACCTTCAATCAGTTCACGCTCAAACTCATTGATGCAATATCGGCGTTTGATGAACAGGTGGCCCAATCAAGGCTCACTCTGAAGGATTGCACCTACAGAATTTACAAGGATATGCGTTTTTCCAAGGAGAAGGTTCCGTACAAGACACATTTTGGCGCATACATCAATCGGGGAGGAAAGAAATCTCCATATGCCGGATACTATTTTCATTTGGAGGCTCCGGTACTTTCAGAGCGTGAATTATGTGAAATATCGGTGAGCGGAAATTATGTGCGCTCTTCCAAAGAGGCCTTGAAATGCGGAACAGCAGATAACGTTGAACTTTTGCATAATGGCAATCAGCCATTCGAAGTTTCTGAGATGCACCAAAGTAAAGGCCTTATTGGGAGCAACTTGCTGGCGGCGGGAATGTACTGTTACGAGCCAAAGGTGCTCAAGAGCTTGAGAGATGAATTTTCCGTTAACGGAGATACCTTTTTGAATGCTATCGCCAGTGCAGAAGGATTTGAACTGGATGGGAGCAGAGCCTTGAGGAAAGTTCCTGCGGAGTTCGCCTTTGCTCCTGAGAAGTGGCATGAGCTGCTCAGGCAGAGGGATTTCTCACTGTGCAGGGAATTCGGCAATGACTATATCCTTGGCAGAAACGGGAAACTGTCCATTGACGGACTTGTGGAAAAAGTTGCGGCTGATTTCTCGAAATGCAAGGACTACATCCATCTGCTCAACATGGCAATCGACTATGCTATTGAACAATAATTGGTACTCCCGAGGGGAATCGAACCCCTACCGTCAGAACCGGAATCTGAAATTCTATCCATTAAACTACGGAAGCGTCTTATATTGTGCAAAGATAATCCCAGACAAGCATAATTGCAATTTTTGATGCTTTTAACTTTTACTCAATAAATAATGTAACGTTCAAATAACATGAAAGTAATTAGTGAATCAATAGGTATTGATGAAGTAAAGGAACTTGCGCATAATTATTATGGCGATATGGTAAAAGCCGTTGCCGATATAGACAAGGGCGTAATTGCCATTGATGCTGAACTCCATGCGGATCTGGAGCGGGCATTGTTGATTGATGGTTCTGCACAGGAAGCGTTATGGGGTTATAATATTTATCCGGAAGCTGATGAGGAAGACTTTATAGAGTTTGATTCGCTTATTAATATCAGGCCAAGACAAGGCAATAGAGGCAGAGGAGTTGAGGATGAAGTTGTAAGGGATGCTATCATTGATTTAACCAATAAAAGAATTATACGCTGATGGAACTGCCTGTAAGACCGGATGAGGCCAAGTGGGCCGCAATGCCTTTCATAGATCAATTGGCTAATATCGGGAGCGAGGTGGGCCGTACTGCCAAATGGGTGCGCAAGGGCAAGGAATCCATGGCGGAAAGCGCCTGTCTCAGAGCATTGGACCTTTTTGATTTGACCATTAAATACGGACGACTGGGCAGTGAAGGAAGGGAGTCTGCCCTGTTCGAATTATGCCGTAGCCGAGATATGTTCACAGGCGCTTATCTAGACAAGGACTGCGATACACTGAACTGGCTCGATTCATATTTCGGGCAGTTCGCCACTGCCTCCAGATTGAGGCGCTGAAACCTGTCTTGAAGTAGATGATATTTCAAATCAGGTATCCGAAAGATTTCATCCGGTTCGTGAATTCCTTGATGCAATTGGACTTGACAAGAATACGATAGCCTTCGGCCATGATAATCATTGATCGGAATTCTTTGTCACGTGACAGCAGATCCATTATCTCTTTGTTGGACCGGTCTATTCTGAATATGGTGTATTGAACAAGTGATTCCTCTATCAATGGACTGCAACGGTTTTTCAACTCCTTGAAGAAATCTTTCCAGATTTGAGGGGCGTCATCGCAAATGAAATCGTTGAAGAATGAAATCTTTTCTTCAACGTCTCTTTGTGATGAGCAGTTGCTTAAGAAAGATTTGTAAGTGAGGCGGTAGCGTGAATTCCCCAGATATTCGGCAACCCCGGAAAGCAGGTTCTTGTAAGGGGAATTTGCATCGAGCGATTTGATAATCAATCTTTCAGGGTCGAGTTCGAAGTGCTTGACGTCTTTGCTTGCAGTGCCTTTATATTCTTTGTCGATTCCAATGATATACTTGCCAAGATTGGTAATCCGGGCGTATCGGATATGTTCGCAAGGACTCTGAGTATTCGTTTTTTTTGAATCCAGTGCCAGATCAACAAGCCCAAGCCCGTAAAGTGCGGCAGCGCAGGCTTTGAACATTTCAACATATATGTCTTTGAACTGAGAGTTGAAGTAAACGGAACGTTTGGCAAACGTGTTCGTAACAGGATAATCGTAGAGATATTGCAAACTTAATGGAAAACCGAATTTGCCTTCAGTGTCAATAATGTTCCTGCTGTAATAAGGCAAGGCATTCAGATTAACCCACACAGAGGGCCTGGCCCCGAGGCAGGAAAGAAGAATCTCTGAAAAATATTGTCTGGTATAGGATATCTTATTGCTTCTGAATCCCTTTATGTGAGGCAGAAAAGCTGGAAGCAAGTTGCAAATTGAGGCCGTGTTAAGGTATTCAACCGCCAGTTTGAGATTCTCTTTCAAATCAATTCTCTCTGATTTGCAGATTGCGAAGTCCAGTAGTGGAAGGGAAAATTGGCCTACGGTTATCTTCTGTATGTTGGTTACTGATTCATTGAATATTTCTTTGATATCTGTCTTTGCAATTATTCTTGAAGCGGCACTTGCAGATAACTTGAACATCTTGGCATTAATAAGATTCTGCCTTGAAAGACCTGAAATCAGAATAAACGAATTTACAAAAGCGCTTTCAGATTCAACAATCTGTAGAGAAGAGTCCATGGTGTCTTCGTAGCAGAAATCAAGGTCAATGGTATGTGGGTAAATTGCTTGGGAGTAGTATTTGCGCAAGAATGTTGGAATTGCCATGTAGCCGTCTTTTGGCTGGCTGTAATAATATTTGTTTTTGGCGGAAACGTTTTCTCCACTTGAAATACCCGTTAAGAAAATCTGGCAGCAATAGCCTGAATGGTATTGCGTATAGTACCAATCAGTACTTTCATAAATAAAATCAGAAAGCTTCATTGCTTTGAGTTCGGAGCAGGATACAGAGCCATTGTTAAGCATAAGGCCCAGCACTTGCCTGTAATCCTGAGATACAAGGGAAATGACAAGACGTAAATTTTCGGGGCAGCAATGCACGAGTGCGCAGAATCGTGCAAGGTCTTCCTTGGTATATGAGTATGCTTTCTTGCTTGGTACAAATGAGTTTATGTCCAGTTCCTTGCCACAGGAGTAAACTTTACAAGGATACGGAAGAACCTTTCTAATATCATTGCAGTATTGCTCGAGCGCTGTCTTGTTGAAACATTCGTTGAAAAAGCGGACAAGCTTATCATATTCAGTGCGAAAAGGCAACTGAAACGTTATGTATTGATTCGGAAATAGTTGTTGGTCGGTCATTTTATCCTAGTATGAAATCAATGTCTTCTTCTGAAAGTGTCTTTGAGTTGGAAGTATCTGCGGAAATGAGACTTTCAAAAAGTTCTGTCTTCTGCTCCTGAAGGAGTTTTATCTTTTCTTCTATTGTTCCGCGGACAATAAGTGAGTATGAGTTCACGTTGTTTTTCTGGCCAATGCGGTAAAGTCTGTTTATGGCCTGCTCTTCAGCCGCTTTGTTCCACCATGGTTCGAATATGAATACGGTGTCGGCCGCTGTGAGATTGAGTCCTACACCTCCGGTCTTCAAGGTCATTAGAAGAACCTTGCACTTGTCCGTATTTTGGAAACGTTTCACAACCGCTTCCCTATCACGGGTGGAACCTGTCATTACAGCGTACTCAATTCCCTGCTCTTCAAGTTTTTCACCTGTGATTTCTATGCCGGCTATGAAATTGAAGAAAGCTACAACCTTGTGTCCGTTCATCACGGCTTCGGCAATGCTGTCTGCAAGTACCGGTATTTTTGACGAGAAAACAAGCCCGTCGCTCAAACTTTCCGGAACAGAAGCTATTCTTCTCAATTCACTCAAGGCCTGCAACATCAGGAACTGCGATTTTGCCACGCCTTCCTTTGAAATAGACTCTTTTACCATATTGTAGTATTTCTTGCGGCGCTGTTCATATAGCTGGGCTTGAGCATCATCCATATCCACATACAGAGTCTGGTCAGTGCGGTCCGGCAATTCTTCCAGAACATCTTTCTTGAGTCTTCTTAGCATGAACGGGAAAATCTTGCGTCTCAGTTCCGCCAATGCCTCCTTGTCGTTGTCTTTGTGAACAGGTCCGGCATAACGTGAATTGAATTCCTCTTCGGTTCCCAGCATTGCAGGGTTGAGGAAGCGGAACAAAGAATATAATTCCATAAGGTTGTTCTCAACAGGAGTTCCGCTGAGCGCAAGCTTATGCTTGCATTTGAGCAGGAGTATGGCCCGGGTAATCTGCGCATTGATATTCTTGATGTTTTGTGATTCATCAAGGATTACATAGTGAAAAGTTCGCTTGTTGAGAATCTCAATGTCATTTCTCGCAATTGCGTATGTTGTTAAAATAATCTGGCAGGACAGCGCTTTGTCAATGTCCCTGTCTGTGCCGTAATACGAACCCACTTTCAATCGAGGGGCGAATTTCTCAAATTCAGAAGCCCAATTGAAAAGCAGGCTTTTGGGCATGACAATCAGGCTGGGTTCCTTTGTCTGAGGATACAGCGAGGAAAGCATGCCTATTGTCTGCACTGTCTTTCCCAAGCCCATATCGTCTGCAAGGCAACCTCCCATTCCATTGTCATGAAGGTATTTGATCCACTTCAGACCCTCCTGCTGGTACGGGCGTAGTTCAGCTGTAAATCCCTTGGTTATGCATTGCTCTTCCTTGAGGCGGTTGAACCCTGCGTAGAATTCCCTGCTTTTCCTGAATATGTTGTCCTGAGGCTCTTCTTTGAGCAGTCTGGCTATTTCAGGCAAATCAAAGAATGATACCTTTATTCCATTCGAACCTTTGCCTTTGGAAATGAGCCTTTCTATCCTATGAATGTATTCCTCATCAATGACAGCTTTGTCTCCATTCGACAATTGTATGTATTTGTTCTTCTTGTACTGGTTAAGAAAGTCCTTGAGACTGAATTCCTCGCCTTCAACGTCAATGTCACCTGTGCCTTCAAGGAAATCTATGCCTGAGGAAATCCGCAGTTTCAGGAAAGGCCTTGCGGGTTTTATCTTGTACTCTCCAAGCTTTTCTATTCCTATTATCTTCATTTGTTTCACCAGACCGGCCAGACCCGAGAGAAGAAAGTTTTCGGCTGTATGTGGAGGTACGATGAAGAATCCGTCTTCTTCATATATCTCTTTGGCGAGCGCTTTTGATGGAGCGAATGAAGCCAGTTCTTTCTTGAGCATGCTTATTGTGCCACCCAAATCATTGTATTCGAGTTTATGTATATGTACATTTTCATCATCTATGTTTACTGTAACTGAGGGGGAGAAATCCTTTATGAAATCCGGATTGATGCCATCGGCGAAATGTCCTATGTGCATATACAAAGAACTGTCCGAATCAACTTTGTCTATCACCAATGTTGGGACTGTTTGAAGAGGTGATTCATGAACAATTGTACTTTTGCCCTCGAATGCGATGTTTATGTTGTCAAAATTGCTCAAGACAATGGACAGCATCAGCGCAGCCTGGCCCTTGTCCAGCGTTGTATTGAAAACTTTCAATTTCGACCAGTTCGCACCTATTGGATTTATCTGGTACAATTTATGGTCATGCAGGGCGTAGAAGTCATTTATCAGTTCGAATTTGAAATTGTCTTTCAACTCGTCTTCATCAGAGTCCGGCACTATTATAGAACTGGCAATCAACTTGTCCTGAAGTTCCAGTACACAAAGTTCAATATGGTGATTGCCCTGTGCGGCTTTGATTTCCTGGCATCTGGAATCAATCATACGTCCGCATTTGATGAGCTGATATATTAGCTGAGGGTGCTCGTCTATGAATACATGTTGTGAATCTCCGCTCCACACGATATCTTCCGAGATACGTTCATGGATGTTTTCGAATGAGCGTAGCAGAGTGTACATATCACCGGAAAAACTGCGGTAATTCACCTCTATGGCTTGTCCGGCGGCATTGACAATCTCAACATAACACCGGCCTTCATCGTTGAATTTGAGCTGGAAATATACTTTTGATTCTGATGTGGAGACAATGTTGGTCGACTGCCTGTCACGTTTGAAATAATTCAGAAATAAATCATTCATTTTGAGTTGGTCTTTTTCAGGTGGTTGCCGGTGTCGTTGACTATGGCGCGTTTGAATTTGAGGCTGTAGCCCGGCCAGTCCGGTGAAGCCGGGATGTAGTTTACTGAGCCGTTCTTTACGAATTGTGTGACTTCAAGGCCTTTTGAGGCGGCAAGCGCAGCTGCGTCATTTGCGTTATAGTTAAGGTCTGCAACTGTTGCTGCATCTTTCGGACTGCGGTTCTGGCCTGTGGAAACTGTGCTCAGAGAACTTGAACTGCCGTTTGAGCCGCCAGCAGAAGGTGTGGCAAAGTCTGCCGGAACTTGTTTCTTCACGGTTCCGTCCATGTATTTCACAAGAAGGTACTTGTCAAGTGCAGACCATTTTTCAAAAAGCAGATCTGCCTGACGTACTGAAAAATCAGTCAGATATGCAATAACCGGGTCAGTGACCTCTGTTGCAGGTTTTCCGAATTCCTCAGGAACGTTTTCATTCTCCTTCAGAATTTCCAGGGCTCGTCTGTCACATTGAGCAACCTTTTCAACCATCTGCTGCTCGTGGGCGCGTATGTGTTTCTGAACTTCAAGACCTATTGGATTATATCTTGTGTAGGCGAACTGTGCAATACGGTTGTTCAGCCAGAACATTGAGCTTTCGGAGTATTCCACCATGCTTCCGTTGCCCAAGGCGTAGTGCCAGGAAACCTTGGTTGATGAAGAATATACAGGGGTCAGGGCGGATGTGCCTGCATCGTCAACTGCGAACCAGAACAGACCGCCAATCTCATCAGGCAGCCAGCCGCGTGCCTGAGCAACGAACCAGAAGCCTGTCTGCTGGGTGCATATAGGGCGTTCGTTGCAGTATTCCTCGCCGTCAACGGTCCAGTCCGCATTCTTCCATCTGTAAGGAGTCTCGTTGCCGCCTGCTCCAACGTCCTGTGTCATGTCAAAAGGAGTACCCTCGTAATGGTCACGCATCATGTCAGCCAGCATCTGCATTGAGATTTTCTGGTTTGGCTTGACGTAGAGCGGCATTCTGTTCGCCGGGTTGTGGCCGCTGGCATAATCAATGTAAGCGCTCATGTCCAGGTCGGCATATCTGTTGAAGAAAGACCACACACGGCCTTCGCAGGCTCTCATAAGGGAAAATTTGAGAGGACAATATGTGTCGGCGAAACTGAAATCCTTATCGGAGCCTTTGTAGATTCCTATCTTACGTGCGTGCGAGATCACGTCCTTGGCGTACATGCAGTTTTCAGGGTCGTTCAAAGGGAAGGTTGTTATCCTTGCGCAATTGGCGTGGGCGCTGATATACCCGTCCGGTACTTTTACTGCAACCCAGACAATGCCTTTGTTTCTGTTCACGCCATTGACAATATCAGGTTTCCTTGATATGACTTCCATTATCCAGACTTCATTCTTGTCTGCGAAAGTGAGAGTTTCGCCGGTTGATGCATAACCGTATTCATCTGCGAGTGCGGCGAACAACTTTATGGCCTCACGGGCGGTGGTGCATCTCTGCAGGCAGATGTATTCGAGCGAGCCGTAGTCAACAATGCCATCCGGGTCCTTGCATTCAGGACGTCCGCCCCAGGTGGTTTCGCCAATTATGAGCTGGTGCTCGTTCATGTTTCCCATAACGTTGTATGTGTAACCGGCTTCAGGTATTTGTCCAAGATACTTGTCCTGCCCCCATTGCCTTATCTCGCGCATGGCTCCATTGCCGTGCCTTGCGGCAGGGTAGTGTACAAGGGTGCCGTACCGGGTATATGAATCGGCTGCGTATGTAACCATGATTGAGCCGTCTGCACTGGCTCCTTTGGTAACGATGAGGTTGGTGCAAGGGAACAGCAATGAGACTGAAGCCACAAGCATTATTGCAGACAATAGAATCTTTTTCATAGTCAAATTGTTAATTATATGCTACAAATATACAATTTTCAAAGTCATTTTCTTTTTTCTACAGCGATAGTCAAGAATAATTCAACATTTTAGAACGGGCCAGCGTTTGCTATAGGAAAATTGCGCTTATAAGATTATATTTGCAGATTAATTTGCGATTAAAGGGTATATATGAAAGCATACGTTTTTCCAGGACAGGGCGCTCAGTTCACAGGCATGGGTCAGGAACTCTACAACACTTGTGAAAATGCCAGGGCTCTTTTTGAAAAAGCCAATGAAATCCTTGGGTTCAGAATATCCGACATAATGTTCAGCGGTGATGCGGAGCAGCTCCGTCAGACCAAGGTCACTCAGCCTGCAATATTCATTCATTCAGTTGTTCTTGCAAAGTGTCTCAAGGAGTACACTTCCATTGCCGTGAATTCAGATGAATGGGCGGGTGATCCGGACAGGAGGCCTTCAGAAATACTTGATTTTGAACCGCAGATGGTTGCCGGACATTCTCTTGGAGAGTTCAGCGCTCTCACTGCAGCCGGTGCGCTTTCGTTCGAGGACGGTCTCCGACTTGTTTACGCCAGGGCAATGGCCATGCAGAAAGCCTGTACTGCAACAGCTTCAACAATGGCCGCAGTCCTTGGCCTTGATGATGAGAAAGTGGAGGAGATATGTGCGGATGTAACAGCTAGAATGAACGCAGAGGGCAAGGTTGTTGTCCCTGCGAATTACAACTGCCGCGGACAGCTTGTAATTTCCGGAGACATTGAAAGCATAAACGCCGCTTGTGCGGCGCTCAAGGAGGCAGGTGCAAAAAGGGCGCTTCCTCTTGCAGTTGGCGGTGCGTTCCATTCACCTCTTATGGAGAGCGCAAGGGTTGAACTTGCACAGGCAATTTCCGCTACTACATTCAACAGACCTGTATGTCCTGTATTTCAGAACGTTGACGGCAAGGCACATATCGAGCCTGAAGAAATAAAGGAGAATCTGCTCAAGCAGCTCACATCTCCTGTAAGATGGACGCAGTGCACCGGGAACATGCTCGCAGACGGCGCGGATACTTTCATTGAACTCGGTCCGGGAACAGTTCTCCAAGGCCTCATCCGCAGGATTGCAAAAGGCACTCCGGCTCAGGTGAAGGGCGTGCAGTAAAAAGAACTATCGTTGTAAAAAAGATATAAAATCAAATAATTAACTAACTTAAAAAAGATATGGCTAAAGAGAAACAGTTCATTACCTGTGATGGTAACTTTGCCGCTGCGCATGTAGCTTATATGTTCAGCGAGGTAGCCGCTATCTATCCTATCACCCCGTCATCAACAATGGCTGAGCTGGTGGATGAGTGGTCTGCTTTTGGCAAGAAAAACATTTTTGGTGAAACAGTAAGAGTAGCGGAAATGCAGAGCGAGGCAGGTGCTGCCGGTGCGGTACATGGCTCACTCCAGGCTGGTGCACTTACAACAACATTCACCGCTTCACAGGGATTGTTGCTTATGATTCCTAATATGTACAAGATTGCCGGCGAGCAGCTCCCGGGCGTATTCCACGTTTCTGCCCGCGCACTTGCATCCCATGCACTTTCAATTTTCGGTGACCATCAGGATGTAATGGCAGTCCGCCAGACAGGTTTTGCAATGCTGGCATCCGCTTCTGTTCAGGAAGCAATGGACCTTGCAGCAGTTGCTCACCTTTCAGCAATCAAGTCTTCCATTCCTTTTGTTCATTTCTTCGACGGTTTCAGAACATCTCACGAAATCCAGAAGATAGAAGCTTTGGACGCAGAGGATCTCAAGGAGATGGTAAGCACCAAGTCACTTGCAGCTTTCCGTAAGAGAGCGCTCAATCCTAATGCTCCTGTAACCAAGGGTACAGCCCAGAACCCTGACGTTTACTTCCAGGTAAGAGAGGCTTGCAACCAGGCTTACGAGGCAGTTCCTGATATCGTAGCACGTTACATGGGTGAAATCAGCGAGCTTACCGGCCGTCATTATCTCCCATTCGACTACTATGGAGCACCTGATGCAGAGAACATCATTGTTGCAATGGGTTCCGTTACAGAAACAGCAAAGGAGTGCATAGAGCATCTTGCAAAGAAGGGCAAGAAAGCCGGCGTTCTTGTAGTAAGACTTTACAGACCTTTCTCAACAAAATACTTCCTCAGAGTCCTTCCTAAGACCGTCAAGAGAATAGCTGTTCTTGACAGAACAAAGGAGCCTGGTTCGCTCGGCGAGCCTTTGTATCTCGACATCAAGGCTGCAATTGCAGAGGCTGGTCTCAAGATCAAGGTCATTGGCGGACGTTATGGCCTTTCTTCAAAGGACACCACACCTGCTCAGGTTCTCGCTGTTTATGCTAACCTCGAGGCAAAGGAGCCTAAGAAGGATTTCACCATTGGTATAGTTGATGACGTTACCTTCAAGTCACTCCCACAGGGTGAGGAGCTTTCACTTGCAAAGGCCGGAACTTACGAGTGCAAGTTCTTTGGTCTGGGTTCAGACGGTACTGTAGGTGCCAACAAGAACACCATCAAGATCATTGGCGGCAGCACAAGCAAATACTGCCAGGCATACTTTGACTATGATTCAAAGAAGTCAGGCGGTTACACCTGCTCGCATCTCCGTTTCGGCGATGAGCCTATCTCTTCTCCATATCTTGTAACCAATGCCGATTTCGTTGCATGCCACGTTGCTGCATACCTTACAAAATATGATATTCTCCGCGGCGTGAAGAAGAACGGTACATTCCTTCTCAACAGCCTTTGGGACACGGAGGAGACTCTCAAGAGAATTCCTGATTTCGTAAAATACGAGATTGTTAACAAACACCTCAAATTCTATATCATCAACGCTACCAAGATTGCCGAGGAAATCGGTCTTGGAAACAGAACCAACACCATTCTCCAGTCTGCATTCTTCAAGATTACAGGAATCATTCCTTACGAGCAGGCAGTTGCTGAAATGAAGCATGCAATTGACAAGAGCTACGGCAAGAAGGGCGAGAACATTGTAAAGATGAACTACGCTGCAGTTGACCGTGGTGCCGAGTATGTTGAGGTAGAGGTTCCTTACGAGTGGAAGAACATCAGCCCTTGCAAGTTCCAGCCTGATTCATTCAGCAGAATGGCTCCAGACTGGGTAAGGCAGATTGCTTACACAGTTAACGCACAGTGCGGAAATGACCTTCCTGTAAGCGCATTCGCCAACATGGCCGATGGTGTAATTCCTGCAGGCACAGCAGCATACGAGAAACGCGGAGTTTCCTCACACGTTCCTGAGTGGATTCCTGAGAACTGTATCCAGTGCAACCAGTGTGCGCTTGTATGTCCTCACGCTTGTATCCGTCCGTTCGTAGTAACAGAGGAGGAAAAAGCAAAGGTTCCTGCAGCAACCAAGCTTGTAAAGGGTCTTGCACAGTTGAAGGAGCACTACTTTGCCATGGCAATAGATCCTCTCGACTGTACAGGTTGCGGTTCCTGCTCACAGGTTTGTCCTGCAAAGAACAAGGCTCTTGTAATGCAGCCGGCAGAAACACAGGCAGCTCAGCAGCCGGTATTCGAGTATCTCCACTCAATGGTAGGCTACAAGGACAATATACTTCCTAAGGCACAGAACCCTAAGAACTCACAGTTCGCACAGCCATTGTTCGAGTTCTCAGGCGCTTGCGCAGGTTGCGGCGAGACTCCATACATCAAGGGTATCACACAGTTGTTCGGTGACAGAATGGTTGTTGCCAACGCAACAGGTTGTTCTTCAATCTACAGCGGTTCATTCCCATCATCACCATATTGCAAGGATGCCAACGGAAGAGGTCCGGCTTGGTCAAACTCATTGTTCGAGGACAACGCAGAGTACGGTTACGGTCTGAGAATCGGTTCCGAGAGACTCCGTGGTACTGTTGCACGCCTCATGGCAGACGGTATGGATTGCGAGAAGTGTCCTGCAGAAATGAAGGCTCTCTTTGCCCAGTGGCTTGAGAACAGGGACAATGCCAACATCACACGCGAGATAGCTGACAAGCTCGAGCCTATGTTCGAGAACTGCGAGAGCAGCGTTTGCAAGCAGCTTGCACAGATGAAGGATTACATTGCAGCCCGCAGCCAGTGGATCATTGGCGGTGACGGTTGGGCATACGATATCGGTTACGGTGGACTTGACCACGTTCTTGCACAGGGTGACAACGTTAACGTTCTTGTTCTTGATACAGAGGTTTACTCAAATACAGGTGGACAGTCATCCAAGTCAACTCCTGCAGGTGCGGTTGCAAAATTCGCTACCAGCGGTAAGAAGATCCGTAAGAAAGACCTTGGTATGATGGCTATCAGCTACGGTTACGTATATGTTGCACAGGTTGCTATAGGTGCAAGCCCTGCTCAGTTCATCAACGCTATCCGCGAGGCTGAATCTTACAACGGTCCATCACTCATCATTGCTTACGCTCCTTGTATCAACCACGGTTTGAAGGTTGGTATGGGCAAGAGCCAGATGGAGGAGAAGGCAGCCGTTGAGTGCGGTTACTGGCATCTGTTCCGTTACAATCCTGCTCTTGAGGCAGAAGGAAAGAACCCTTTCACACTCGACAGCAGAGAGCCTGACTGGAGCAAGTTCCAGGCATTCCTCGCAGGTGAGGTTCGTTACGCTTCATTGAGCAAGACTTTCCCTGCTCAGGCCGGCGAGCTGTTCGCTCTCACCGAGGAGTTTGCAAAGATCAGATACAATTCTTACAAACGCCTTGCTTCAGAGGTCAAATAATTGAAACAATAATTATCTGAATGGAAATGGGCTCCGGAAATTCATTCCGGGGCCTTTTTTACGCTTGGTAGCTGGGTGCGCACTGTACAAAGAAAATTTTGTCTTTCCTGGACAAAATTTTTTTGCACAGTGGTACCCAGCCACATACCGGATTTGAAAAATCGTTGCGAGTTGAGTAAATTTGTACATTTTATGGAGAATTGCGAATATGGTATCTGTTGAATATTTGAGAGAGTTGATTGGAAGGAGAATACTTGTTCTTGACGGGGCAATGGGCAGCCTGCTTCAGAAGGAGCTCCGCAAGCGGACAAAAGCAGGAATTTCATTGAGGAGCGCACAGGGCGGATGCAATGGAATGAGACCTGACATGCATTCACTTGCGCTTGCGGCAGAGGACTACGGTCTTTCGCAGGGCAATCTCGATGCTATCAACATACTCAATCCCGATATCGTTGAACAGGTCCATACCAGCTATCTTCAGGCCGGAGCGGACATCATTGAAACCAATACTTTCAACTCGAACTCAATTTCCCAGCAGAGCTATTTCCTTACCGGCGCATCCGGCTCTTTCAGCAGTATTGAAGACTATGTGTATGAACTGAATTTCAAAGGAGCCCAGACTGCAGCAAAGGCAATAAGTCTCTTCCACAGCGATAGTTCATCGAACTTCAAGCCACTGGTGGCAGGTGCAGTGGGTCCTACTGGTAAAATGCTTTCATTGGGCCTTGATGCTGAAAACCCTCACAAACGCGAGATGTATTTCGATACCCTGGCCAATGCATACAGAACACAGGTGAGGGGCCTGGTTGACGGAGGTGCCGATCTGATAGTGGTTGAGACCATCTTTGACCCAATAAACGCTAAATGCGCGCTTTATGCAATAAGGCAGGTGGAAAGGGAGAAAGGAATCAGGATTCCTGTGATTGTTTCCGCCACAGCAAATGACAAGGCCGGACATCTTCTTTCCGGACAGAGTCTTGAAGCCTTCTTTGTGAGCATACGCAATTACCTAAGTTCCGGAAATGTTGTATCATTCGGCCTTAACTGTTCATTCGGGACAGAGGCAATGGGTTCGATTCTGGGCAATTTCGCAAATGGTGCATTGTCCGGTTCAAGTATTCCTGTGGCTCTCCATATCTATCCGAATGCAGGTCTGCCGGATGAACTGGGGAATTATGATGAAACACCTGAATTCACTGCTTCTAGAATAGCCGGACTTGCAAGGAACGGACTGTTGAACATAGTCGGAGGCTGCTGTGGAACCACTCCCGAGCATATACGTGCAATAGCCGATGCCGTGAAGGATGTACAGCCACGCAAAGTCCGCTGGACACCGTTGCAGGATGGTGCGCACGAAAATTGTTCATTGCAGGAAGCAGTTCCTGAATCCGATATTAGTTCCGGAAAAGAACAATCCAGCGACATCAATGATTTGTGGCTCAGCGGTCTGTCTCCGCTTCTTGTGAACAGGCAGAAGAACAATTTCATCAACATTGGTGAACGTACGAACGTTTCAGGTTCGTCAAAGTTCGCAGGACTTATAAAGGAACGCAATTTCGAGGCCGCTGCGGCAATCGCCCGCAAGCAGATAGAGGACGGAGCCACAATAATTGATATAAATGTAGATGACCCGATGTCTGACAGCGTGCAGACAATGGGAGACTTCGTAAGATACATGTCCGCAGATCCGGCCATTGCCAAGGTTCCTTTCATGTTCGATTCAAGCCACTGGGATGTTCTGGTGGAGGGCTTGAAGAACTGCTGCGGACGCTGTGTGGTCAATTCCATCAGCCTGAAGGAAGGGGAGGAGGAATTCCTGCAGAAAGCGCGCACGGCATTCGATCTGGGCGCCGCAGTCATAGTGATGGCCTTTGACGAGAAGGGTCAGGCTGTAAGCTATGAGCGCAAGATAGAGATTTGCGGACGGGCATACGAGCTGCTTGTGGGCAGACTGGGATTTGCTCCGTCAGACATTATCTTTGATGTAAACATATTGACTATCGGCACTGGTATGCAGGAGCATGCCAACTATGCTGCAGACTTCATAAAGGCTGTGAAATGGATAAAGGAGAAGTTGCCGGGCTGCAAGACTTCCGGCGGAGTTTCCAATTTGTCCTTTGCTTTCAGGGGCAACAATACCATAAGGAGTGCAATGCACTGCGCTTTCCTTTACCACGCAATCAATGCGGGTCTGGACATGGCAATTGTGAATCCATCGATGCTGCAGATATATGAGAGCATAGATGCAAGGATGCTCTCTCTCATTGAAGATTTGATTTTCAACAGGAGCGAGGATGCAACATCGGCGCTGGTGGCGTTCGCACAGGAGGTCAAGGAAAAGGAACTTGCCGCAAAGAACGGTGCCGTGAGCAAGGAGGAGGATAAATCCTATGTGCAGAGCAACGAGACTGTTTCACAGAAGATAGTCAATGCATTGATTTCCGGCAGCAGTGCGCAGATAAACGTTCTTATGGAACAGGCTGTTTCTGAATTCGCAAGTCCTATGGAAATAATCCAGGGTCCCCTGATGGACGGAATGGACAAGGTGGGCTCTTTGTTCAATCAGGGCAAGATGTTCCTCCCTCAGGTGGTAAAGAGCGCAAAGGTCATGCGTGATGCTGTGCAGGTGCTGCAACCATATATTTCCGCATCAGGCGCATTGGATTCTGAAAGAGGAAGCAGGAACGGCAAGGTGCTGATTGCCACGGTCAAGGGCGATGTACACGACATAGGCAAGAACATTGTTTCAATAGTTCTTTCCTGCAATGCTCTTGATGTGATTGATCTGGGCGTTATGGTTGAGCCGGATGCCATAGTTGAGAGAGCCGTTGCGGAAAAGGCGGATGTGATCTGCCTGAGCGGACTTATCACCCCTTCACTGGAACAGATGGAGATTGTGGCAAGGATGCTGCAGGATAATATTCAGCGGATAAGGCAGGCCTGCGGCAGGGCGGTTCCTGTGCTCGTAGGCGGTGCCGCCACTTCTGCTGTGCATACGGCAATGAAACTCGATACATTATACGAGGGAGGAGTATTCTATAACAGCGATGCATCTTCGGCAGCCGCCATGGCAAAGAGGATTGTCCTGAATCCAGGTTACATTCTGGAATTGAGGGAAGCCCAGCGCAGGATAAGGGAGAATTTCGAGAAAAAGAACCGTGCCGGCGAGCCGGTGCATCCTGCACGTGTTTCAAACGACATATCATCCTTATATCATCTGGATTTTGCACTGCTGATGGAGAAAGCTCCCTCTTCCGGGACCTTGAGAAATCACTGTTCACTTACTGGAGCTTTGGAGAAGAATATTTCTTTGGCCGGGCTGCAGAATCATATTGACTGGGCTGAACTGCTGCATTTCTGGGGATTCAAGGGCACGCTTGAACAGATGCTTGGAAATGCAGCTGTCAGTGGTGCAGGAACAATGGCACCAATTTCTTTTGACAAAGCGCAGAACGCATCGGAATTGTTGGAGCAGGCCAAGGCTGAATTTGAAAGATGTGCCTCCGATGGTTCCATCCAGGTTGATCTTATGCTGGATTTCTTTTCTGGAAAGCAGATTGATGAGAAATCAGGTGCGGAATCAGTCAGATATATGCCTGAGGTTCCTGCGGACAAGTCTGTTGGATTCATGGTTGCCACAGCATACGACAAGAGCGTTTCAGATAATACTGACCACAAGAGTTTCGAATATCTGCTGCGTGCCAGTCTTTGCGCAAGGCTGGTTGAGGCCGCCGCTGTGGCCGCAACGGTGAAACTTGAGCAGGATTGTGAATTCAAATGGCTGAGGGTTGCTGTTGGTTATCCCATGATTCCGGACCACAATGTGAAGCGCGATATATTCTCAATTCTCAACGCTCCGGCCAATCTGCCCGTTCGTCTCACTTCAACCGCCGCCATCATTCCCGATACATCAATCTGCGCGGTAATGGTACCGGTACAAGCATAGTATCGAACGATTTCACATATTACGTAAAATATCTTGTAATATAATTATATTACAACTATCTTTGGCAAATGAATGCCATCTATTTTGAAGTCAAGGGAGAGACTCTCCTTGATGAACTTGGAATATCAAAGGCTGAATTTGCCCGTCGCATGGGAATTAAGCGGCAGAACGTTAAGACTCTGTTCAAGAGTAAGGATCTTCGAACGATTCTCAAGGCAGCAGAGGTATTAGGCATGCCGTGGCAACTGCTGGTGGGCTATGTGGAGATGCCTGATACGGATGCTCTGCCTGTGCCAACTCCAGAGGACAATTCAGATATTGTTGTCGATTCCATTCCTATGGGTGACACTACAGAAGATCAACGTGCCCGTCGTAAACTTATTAAGGATTTTTATAGAGAATGGGGGCGCCTTCATCCAGATGGAAAGATGTTCAATCAGAGTCTGAATGATGATATTTATATAAAGTTTATTTCTGTCGATGAAACATCGGCGCACGCTTCCCTCCATTATCTTTCTACTCTGGCTGTTCTCCAATTAGATGCAATACTTTCTTGTGCCAGATATCGTGGAATAGCGCAGATTAAAACTGGGAACAAGAATCAGGCTCAGTTTGAGAAGATGATCCTTATGTCCTATGACTGTGTGGGTGTTGGGAGAGTCAAATTAACGGTGGGCGTCAAACGTGGTAGTAAACAGAAAATTCAATATTGCATTACAGCTATGGATGTAGAGAAACAAAGCAGCCTCAAATAGAGACTGCTTTTAAATTTACCCCAAGGGAAACGTGCTGGAACTACTTCAAGAGCGAGGTCTCGCGGGCGGGGATTTTCGCACAAATCGATTAACCATCCAACACACGATTTATTTCCTTAATGCAAATGTATGACAATTTTGAAAAAAAACAAAGAATTCGGTGCAGGCTTGAAAATAAAAAGGATTTCAATGTGCATATGGTAAAATAATTTATATTTGCGCTATGAAAGTTATTGATATCCTTAACAGACCGCACAAGCCTTTTGCTTCATTCGAGCTGCTTCCGCCGCTCAAGGGTTCGGACATAAAGAAACTTTATGCCTCCATAGAGCCTCTGATGGAGTTCAATCCTCCTTTCCTCAATATTACAGCGCACAGGAGAGAGGTGGTTTTCCGTGAAGTTCAGAGCGGCAGTTATGTACGTGAGATGGTTACGAAACGCCCGGGTACAGTTGCCATTGCAGCGGCCATCATGAAAAGGTTCAATACGGAGGTGGTGCCTCATGTCATTTGTGGCGGTGCGAGCGCCGTTGAAATTGAGGACACCTTGCTGGATTTGCGTTTCCTGGATATAGATAATATAATGGCTCTCAGGGGAGATCCAATACCGGGACAGAAGTTTTTCGAGCCATCGCCGGGCGGGTACTTGCACAGTGTGGATCTGGTGTCTCAGATTTCCAATATGAACAAGGGCAGGTATCTTGAGAGCGGTTTGGTTGATGCTACGCCAAGCGATTTCTGCATAGGAGTTGCAGCTTATCCGCAGAAGCATTGCGAGGCCACCAATATGGAGGAGGATATAGCAAATCTGAAGAAGAAGGTGGACGCAGGTGCGGATTATGTGGTAACGCAGATGTTCTTTGACAATGCGCATTATTTCAGTTTCGTTGAAAAATGCCGCACCGCAGGAATAAATGTTCCTATCATTCCAGGTATCAAGCCTATATCAACTCTCAAGCAGCTGGATATCCTGCCTAAGTCATTCTCCATAAGCCTTCCGGCAGATCTGGTGAAGGAGGTGCGCAAGTGCCAGGATAACAAGGCTGTGCGCGAACTAGGCATAGAATGGGCCACTGCTCAGTGCAAGGACCTGCTCGCACACGGAACTGAAGTCATTCACTTCTACACAATGGATAAATCCGACAACATTCGGGAAATCATCAAGAGGGCTTTCTAATAAATGAAGTAGCCAAGGAAGCCGGCCGCTATTATTATTAGTATGGGGTTGGTCTTGAAACGCCACAATGCTATGAAAGATACGGCAAAGAGAAGCCAGCTTGTCCAGTCTATGAAGTTCTCAGGAGTGAGCAGTATTCCGGCTGCAGCCGCTATCATTCCTATCACCACAGGTTTGAGGAGTTTAAGCAAGGACTCAAACATCCTGTTTTTCCTGAATTTGCTGTAAACTCTGCATATGGAGAGCACTATGAGGAAACTTGGGAGTACAACGGCAAGGGTGGCGGTGAAGGATCCGAGTATGCATCCTGCCTGTGAGAATCCCAAGTTGGCCGGTACGGAGTATCCTATGTAGGTGGCGCTGTTGATTCCTATTGGTCCCGGGGTCATCTGCGAGATGGCAACAATGTCTGTGAACTGGCTGGCGCTCAGCCATGCATGCTTTACAACAATTTCGTTCTGTATGAGGGAAAGCATTGCATACCCACCACCAAAGGTGAATATTCCAATAAGGAAAAATGTAGCGAACAGCTGAACGTATATCATTGCTCACCTCCTTTTTCATCCTTGTGCCTGTGGTGCATTGTCTGAAATCCGTAGGTTACAAAGAAATATACGAATACGGCAAGCATTATATATACAGGGCTCATTCTGGCAAAAATTATCAGGCAGGCTGTTGCTGCGGCAAGCAGCAGACGCCACTTGTCAAGTTTCGCCTTTTTTGCCATGGTTATGACCGGAACCGCAATAAGCGATACAACAACAGGGCGAATCCCCTTGAATACGCTTACTACCGCAGGGTAATCCTGAAACTGAGCAAAGAACATTGCTATTGCAAGAATAATCAGGAAAGGCGGCGTAATGCTTCCAAGTGTGGCAATTACGCTGCCTTTTGTCCCTTTGAGTTTGTATCCAAGGAATATGGATATGTTGACTGCCAGAAGCCCGGGTGAACTTTGTGCAATGGTGACTGCATCCATGAATTCCTCCTGGTCAACCCATTCTCTTTTACGGACAACTTCCTGCTCGATCACACTTATCATTGCATAGCCGCCACCAAGCGTGAAGGCGCCAACTTTGGCAAAACAGGAGAATATTTGAAGATATATGTTCATGTTGTGTTCCGTTGCGCAATGTCAGCCCACGAGAACCTGGAGCATGGGTTTGTCGTACTCGTCCACCAGAATCACCACCTTGCGTCCGGTCTTCCCGAAACGCCTGGGGCGGGAGAGGAAATAGTAGCATCCGCTGCTCACAAGCCTGTATATGAGTTCGGTCTTGTCAACGTATAAATAATTCCCTTCCCTGAGCTTCTCAAAGTTCTGTATGCCTATTGGCAGGTTGCGGAGTGCGGTCTGTGCTTCCATAAACTACAAAATTAACTTGCAGTTTCTACAAATGCAAGAGGATTTTTTGCTTTATCGGAAAATAGCAGATTCAATACAGGTCTCACCAAGTTCATACCATCAACACCTTGGCCAACACTGTTTCGTCCTTCACGGTGTGGAGCTGTTTGAGTGTGTCTTCAAGCCAGGGTCTGGCCGGCTCATGCGTGAAACCCTGTGTTCAGGCAAGTGGCAGAATGCCATATTATAAGGCGCGGAATAAACCGAAAATCACCGTCCACACCTGAATGCTCCACACCACACTCTGGCGATGGTGAGCGTGGACGATGAGGCAAAATTGCCTCACCCTCCACGCCAATCAGCCTCACAAGACCATTCAAGCCAAGTAAGCGTGGACGATGATTTTTGATTTAGCGAATAATTTACGTTGAGCATCACTACCTTCACTGTCTGAAGAAGACCTGCATGCAAGAAGATTTTTTTGCTTTATTGGGAAATGATGGTTTAACCTGCATTATTCATAGCCGCCACGCTTTGTCTTCGCAGTAGCCGTCCGATTGGTCCGGATTTCCCCGGAGCCACACGGATTTTCCGTCAAAAGGCCCCGAATTTGTAAAAAAGTATTAAATTTGCAGACATGACTATACGCGAACATATCAATATTTTTGACGACAGGCTTATGAATGGCCTGCTTCCTGTCGTGCGTATTATGTCTGAAATTAATGCGTCTAAGGATTCCGAGGTTACGCTGGATTTTAGTGATACGAAATTCGTATCCCCAGTATTTATCTTATCACTGATTGTTTTTGCTAACAAATGTGGCAAAAGAATTTCAATTATAGGGACCAACAAATATCTTGAAGCAATTTGGTTTACAGATGGTGGAATTGCTCCGGACAAGTTGAGAGGAAGTGCGTTTTTGGCTATTATGGAAGGTTATTCCAATAAGACCTACATACCAATCGTCAGCTTTCCGGCCAATACGAATACCGATGAGAAAGAAACAATCTCTTCTATCGTAGAAGATATTCTTATCCGACAGCTAAACATTGAACACAATGTAGCGACTGGAATAAAGTATATGGTAGAGGAAACCATTGACAATGTCACTGAACATTCAGAGACGGATCGAGGTTTCATATTTGCCCAATCATATCAAAACAAGGGATATCTTGATCTTTGCATCGCTGACTGCGGAATCACACTTCTTGGAAGCTACAAGAAGCTTCCCGATAATGAGATCAACGATGACGTGGAAGCCATAAAGGCGGCTAACAGAGGCATATCCAGCAAGAACAGACCCGAAGCTGAAAACCGCGGATTTGGCATATATACATCAAAGAAAATGCTCATTGAGGGTCTTGGAGGACAATATATGATGATTTCCGGGAATTCAATGTATATGAAAAATAAGGAACTCGATAATTTCTACTCTCTTCCTGGAAACATAAGATTGGATGGCACGGTTGTAGCATTAAGGATCCCGTTCCAATCACCAAATTTTAATTATGTAAATTATATCGAATAGCACTATGAGAACAATAGATATTACAACGATACTGTCTGCAGACCTGAAATCCAGAGCTCGCGCAAATGATTTAAAGTTGTTTGCAGACAATTGTGATGACAATGAAATACTTTTGGACTTCCGAAATGTCAAATTCGCAACCCGAAGCTTCATTGATGAATTCTACAATCTTTTCTTGAAGAATCCATCAGGCCGGTCTTATTCCATTCAGATAACGAATGTCCCCGAAGATATCAACACGATGATAGAAACTGTGAGCAAAACACAGAACAGAGTCAAGACAATTCCCGAAACCGCTCACGTCAAGTCATTCTCCACGGTTGATGAGTTTATGCAATACATGAGTGGAGTTGCATTTTGAAACTACTTCTATGATACTACCCAATTGGGGGCTGTACCAGAATGCCTTTGGATGCTTGACGGCACTGATTGCTTTGCCATGATTACAATAGCTCTTTAAAGAATCCGAATTTCGGATCAATTAAGGCTCTGACTTGCATTTATGGAAACAGTGAACTATCTTCTCATCTTTGACACTTCACTTTTGAGATATCGAAGCCCCAGACCGCTGTATTAGCGATTTTGGGGCTTCTCTGATTTTACAATTTTGTAGCTATTTCTACTCCCTGTCCTCTTTTGCCTGATTATTTTTCGTATCGTTGATGATTTTTTTCATTTTCTGCTTTGAGACTATCTGCGTGTCGGTTCTGAAGCCTGCGGAG
>NZ_JBAELF010000108.1:0-2707 GCF_056211015.1 Candidatus Egerieousia sp. | reverse complement strand
CAGGGTTCATAGCCTGTGATCCGTTCGAACTTATTGAAAACGTAATAAACAACAACGATCAAATCAAAGCAGTGAAGCTAGCCTTCGACCGGCTCGATCTGGCCGGAGCAGCGGCCTGAATCACTTGCGAAACTTGAGTTAAATAATTCCATATGAGAACATTTAAATCATTAATGCTGATGGCGGCGGCCATCAGCATTTTTGCAGGATGCTGCAATAACAGGAGCGCTTCTGAGAAGTATTATCAGTCACTGCCTGATGAAAAGGCTTTTGACGCACTTTGCCAGAGAGCCATCGACGAGTGGAAAGTACCGGGAATGGCCGTTGGCGTTGTAAAGGATGGAAAGGTTGTGTTCCTCAAGGGATTCGGCAACTCTGTCCTTGAAGATTCACTGAACCAGGCTGCGCCTGTAACTCCGCAGACAAAGTTCATTCTTGCATCAACCAGCAAGGCGTTCACCAGCGCCCTGCTTGCCAATGTAATGGACGAATACCCTGAAATCAAATGGGATGCCCCGGTAAGGAACTATCTCCCTGATTTCAAACTTTATGACAAATGGGCTACTGAAGAGTTCCAGGTAAGGGACATAATGTGCCACAGGACAGGTTTTGAAGGGAATGCCCTTGACGGCTGTCCTTTCTTTGGTTTTGACCGCGACGGTATGGTAAAGCTTTTCGCCTCAATCAAGCCAAGCTACAGTTTCAGGACCACCTACGGTTATAACAACGAAATGTTCAGCGTTGCCGCACAGATCATTGAGAAATACACAGGCAAATGCTGGGAGGACGCTCTGGCGGAAAGAATCTACAAGCCTCTGAAAATGAACAACTCCACAACAGTAAAATACGCTTTCTGGGATGACTCGCTCTTTAACAATGGTATTCTTGCCCATCCATACGCAATGTCAAAGGCCGAAGGGGCCAATGAAATAAAGCTCACCAGAAGGGATGACCGTCAGGGTGGCTGGATATGGCTCAATGCTGTTGCTCCTGCAGCCGCTGTTGTCACCACCGCCGAGGATATGACCCACTGGGTTATGATGCACATGAATCATGGAGTGTTCGAGGGTGATACCGTTGTGAGCGAGGCTAATCACAAGATGCTCTGGACCCCTCAGACCATAACCGATTACAGCGAGGATGCAATGGAGGCATACGGTCAGGCATGGACCATAGAGCAGAACAATCGCGGACGCTACATCAGACACTCAGGCCTTGCATACGGTTACACGACTCTGGTTGGATTCGTTCCTGACCTGAATCTCGGATTCGTATTCCTTACCAACAATGGTACCACAGGCGCTCCACAGGCAGCCATTGCCCGTGACCTCATAGATATGTACTATGGTGTCAAGCATCCTGAGAACTATCAAAAGGCATGGGAGTCATTCACCGGCTATCTTTTCAAGGAAAGAGAGCCTGAAGTTGAGCCTGCAGTTGATTCCATAGCTCCACTTGATAACAAGGCATACGTTGGCGAATACAAGCTGGACGATGTATGGGGTCCTGCAAAGGTTTATATGCAGAACGATACCCTGTTCTTCAGCGTAAGGGAGGTTAACGCTCCTCTCCGCCACAAGAACGGCAACACCTTCCTCTTCACAGTACCTGGCGAGTGGGCCGACTTCTATGAACTTTCTTTCACTGCCGATGGTAACAAAGTCAAATCACTGAGCTTTGACACCGGCGATCCTTTCGGAGAGTTTGTGAAGGTGAAATAAGTTTATAACATTTTTGTTACTCGAATACAGGGCCATTAAACGTTGAGCGGAATCAGTCAAAGCTGAGTGGCTATATACACTGAAAATTATAAGCCGGATATTGAAATGATTGAAATAATCGTTAGGATTATTGAAATATTATTATACCTTTGCGCAAAACCCGAAAGGGATTCTACGATTATAAAGTTCTATAAATTAAAGGATTACAAGTATGTATTGGACACTGGAACTTGCATCCAAACTTGAGGATGCACCTTGGCCTGCAACCAAGGACGAATTGATTGACTACGCTACACGTTCAGGCGCTCCACTTGAAGTGATTGAGAACCTCGAAGACTTGGAGGACGACGGAGAAACATACGACAGCATAGAGGAAATCTGGCCCGACTACCCAAGCAAGGAGGACTTCTTCTTCAACGAGGAGGAGTATTAAGAGTCTATAGTAGACTTAAATATCTTATAATCAATCGGATGAACAAATTGAATTTGTTTGTCCGATTGTTATTTTACCCGTTTCTCATACTTGATTTGAACGCAAAATGTGCTGAAAAACGCTGAAAATACACAGAAAAACGCGTTTGTTTGCAGAATTGGTGGCTGCAAACGAAATTGTGCAAACGAGAGGAGCTAATCCTAATGATGTGAAATACAAGAGATTACAAAAGAAATAATGAAATTTTCGTTTGCAGTTTCGTTTGCGGATTCGTTTGCAGAAATGATGGTTTAAGTTTTATGCACTCAAATGTATAGATATTTTTCAATTTTGTGCACTTTGTTTCGTGTAATTTCTCATCTTTGACACTTCACTTTTGAGATATCGAAGCCCCAGACCGCTGTATTAGCGATTTGGGGCTTCTCTGATTTTACAATTTTGTAGCTATTTCTACTCCCTGTCCTCTTTTGCCTGATTATTTTTCGTATCGTTGATGATTTTTTTCATTTTCTGCTTTGAGACTATCTGCGTGTCGGTTCTGAAGCCTGCGGAG
>NZ_JBAELF010000107.1:0-10296 GCF_056211015.1 Candidatus Egerieousia sp. | reverse complement strand
ATAAGAAAGATTCTTAGCATATACAACATTGAACCTTCGGAAATCATCGCATTCGGCGATGGCAATAACGACATTGAAATGCTGAAATATGCCGGTTGTGGAATTGCGATGGGAACGGCATCAGACGAAGTCAAAAATGCGGCGGATTACGTAACGGACTCCGCAGGCCACAGTGGCGTCAGCAAGTGGCTGTCTTCCTTTCCAGCTACGTAAGCACCTCCGCAGGCGCTGGATTAAGGCTTTCAAGGATTTTCATTCGGTCACCTTTTACATTCTGTGACGAGACGGACAGAGTAGGCCTGATTCCGATTGACGATGCAGTTCGGAGTGCCCCGTCGCTGTAGAAGATCAAGCCATAGGCGTTGTTGCCGTTGTACGGAAACGAGGTCCAGTAGAAGTCGATTCGTTTTTGTACTTGCCGCTTCTTTCCTCACTATTACCAGGCAGATATGCCCACTCTGCAAACGCATGCAGTCCTTACTCCACAAGAAATGAGAGATTCGGACACTGATGTTTTGTCTCGTATTCTGAAATAGTGCGGATTCATCCAGATTTGCACCGATAAAAATTTCGTTGGAAGGTGTACCTTTTTGAAAAAAATGTTTAACTCCACACCGTGCTGTTGCACTGTCAAATTAAATTCAGTTATATCAACTCAATCAATCAAAACAGAAATGAACAAGGAAATGAAACAAAAAAATACGCTGTCTTGACAACTTCTTCCAACATTTGGAACACTGACCCCTCAGAAACGGAAGAAAACCTGAATGTCTTCTAGCCTGAGAAACCAGAAAGACCATCAATCCAGAATAACAAAATAAACAAATACATCGAAAACATCAATCAGAACAATCATCCTTGCGGCTGCAACTGTTTTCGCGGCAATGTCCTGCCAGAAGGAGGCAGCAGCTCCCGGAACTCAGGATCCGTCAAAAACAGGTGAAACAATCCAGGTGAACATCAACGCCAGCCTCGGTGATCTTGCTGCGGCAGACGAAACCAAGGCAACGGCAAAATCGGTAGTCCGTCTCGAATGGGCAGAGGGTGACAAAGTACATGCATATTGCGGCAGCACAAAGATCAGCGGCGATGACGGTCTCACTGTTACCCCCAGCGAGAACGGACTGTTCGCAAGCCTGACCGGTACGATAACCCCTCCTAACAGTGGCCAGACAATCACCTTGGTTTACAGCAACGGCTGCACAGCCGAAGGACTTGATTTCGATTTCTCCAGCCAGAAGAAGGATAATGGTATTCCTTTCGTAGCCTACGGCACGCTGGTATATGACGGAAGCGGCAGCATCGAGGGCAAGATGGTAGGGTTCAAGTTCGCCACCTCGGTTATGAAGATAGCCGCCACAAACCTCGGAGGAGGTTCGATTACTGACGCCACCATCACAAATATCAACAGCAAACTTACATTGACTCCCAAGGAGAACGGTGAACCTGATATAGAGGGAAAATCCGTCGCCGGTGGTAGCAGTGTTGGCAGTATCTCAACAAACAACATTGATGCTCCTTCAGACGGCACCAAGGCTATCATCACCGTAGGCCTTGTTCCTGACAACCATACTACTGCAAGAAGCATTGCAGTCAATCAGACCGGCTACACCAACAAGGGCGTCATCACATCAACCGAAATCAAGAGTAACAGTTCTTACACGACTCCCGCCTCTCTTTTCCCTTGTGGAACGCTCAACGGGCATGATTATGTCCTGATTGCCGGCATCAAATGGGCTACCAGTAACCTCTGCGCTCCAAATCATTCCACTGACGCTTCAGTAGGTGATTATTTCCAGTGGGGTGCATATAAGGATTATGTAGACAATACCGACAATGGTCTTCTGCTTTACAACCGCTACAATTATCCAACAAGTTATCCAGACAGCCCTGCGGAGTACGATTTTGAAATGAAAAATGGATACGACTTCGGCAACGTCAACAGTATTTCTCCGTATTGGGAGACAAATGCGTACAAAAAATATACTGATAAGGGAGCAACGCTGGCTTTAACTGATGACGTAGCTAACATTATCTGGGAAAGCACCTGGCGTATGCCTACCTGCGCCGAGTTCCAGGCTCTGCTTGACGCTACATATAGGGAATGGGATAGCGAAGAGCACAGTCTTTACTTCTATGCGCCTCAGTCCGGTGACGCAGGAAAGCAGAGCGAAAATAGCAGCGGCACCTACGACAAGAGCAACGCCCTGTTGTCCTTCCGAGATGTCGGCACTGTCATAGAAACATCTATCAAATTATTTCCAACCGGGCAATCCTATTATTGGTCAAGTACTCTCTGCGCTGGCGATGATGGCAATACAGAAAAAGCGTACTGCTTGTCCATCGGCAGCCACGGTGCATCTCTGGACTCCCCACAAGCACGTTGCGTCGGATGCCCGGTGCGTCCCGTTTCAGATTAATTGACGCCAACCAGGGAACATTCAAAAACATTAGGAGGTCGACTATAAAGGGTCGGCCTCTTCTTGTTTTATGAGCGGAGCGAATGGTGGGGTTGAGCGCGGCTAGACGGTCTCCGGAGGAGAGCAGCCGACGCCAATGCTGCAGGATTCGACTATGTGATTTACCTTATATGAATGAAAGAATGCCCGCAGTCTTATTGGTTGTGGGCATTTTCGTGTTCCATTGGATACAGGATTATTTCGTCCTTTCAGGATAGGTGATTCGTGAATGATATATTTCAGAAATATGCTGCTTCATTTCTGCGCATACAAGCTTTATCTCCTTAAGGGAAATGTCCGCATCGGAGAACTGTCCGTCATCCATTTTCTGCTTTACTAATTTGTCTATCAGTGCTCCAATGCTCTCGGATGAATAGTCCTTCAATGTCCTGGATGCCGCTTCAATAGTGTCTGCAATCATAAGAATGACCTGTTCCTTGGTCTTTGGCAGCATTCCTTTGTATGTGAATTCATCAATTTCCGAAGGATTGCCACCATTGTTGCAGTGCTGACTGTAGAAATACATAACCTTGCTTTGTCCGTGATGGCTTATGATGAAGTCAATGATGGGAGCCTGCAAGTGCGCCTTGCGGGCATATTCAACTCCATAGGTTATGTGGCTCAGGATGTCGCGCGCGCTTTGCTTTGGAGTGAGGTCCCTGTGATAGTTGAAGCCGGCGGTCTGGTTCTCAACGAAGCAAAGAGGATTGGCCATTTTACCAATGTCGTGGTACATTGCACCAGCTTTTATCAATCTTGGATCGGCATCAATTGTCCTTGCCGCTCTCTCGGCAATGTTGGATACCATAAGGGAGTGCTGGAAAGTGCCTGGAGCCTTTTTCTGCAGTTCCGCCATTACCGGGTTGTTCAAATCGGCCAGATCGCGCAATGTGGCGGTTGACATCATTCCGAATGCCTTTTCAAGGAGGAATACAAGTGGGTAGGTGGCCGGTATGAACAAGGCGTTCAGGAAGAGGAACATAGGAATCGTATAATTGATGTCCTCAAATAACGCACCTGTCCTTACCAGATAGAATGAAAGGTAGGTCACGAACATGACCACGAAAAGTATGAGCGAGTTGAGAAACTGTTTCCATCCGTTCTTAAGGAAGGTGAACAGGAACATTCCGCTGATGCCGGATATAACATTTATGCAGAACAGCTCGGTTCCGGAATCAACAAGCGGTATCAATGGCAGGAGGGAGATGATATAAGCGGGGCAAACCAGCCTGTTCTTGAAGAATGCGCCCATGTATATGGCAAATATTGCGTACGGAACCATATACAGGTAAATCTGGTTGACCTCCTTGAGAATGACCGTGATGATGAATATTGCAAGCGGTACGAAAATGAAGAAAATCGTTTCGTTCAGTTTGTTGAACACGTTCACGTCAATCAGGAACATTGTCATGTAAAGCAGGCAGAGTAGCAGGGCCAGGAACACAGCATGGCCTGCAAGAATGGACCATTCATCGGCCTTGGTGCTTATTGAAGACTGATATTCAGCCTTGTATGAATCCAGTACCTGTTTTATTTCATCAGTTATGAGTTCCCCTTCAGTAACAATCAGCTGGCCTGTATAGAACATTCCTTTAGTGTTGCTTATGTTGCTTACGGCTTTCTTCTTGACCATCTTTGTTGTCTGAAGGTCAAATATGAGGTTGGGCTCCAGAATCTTTTCGAAATTGATGGATGCATTCACCTTGTCACAGATTTCCTTGTTGAAATTCAAGGAAATCCTGTCGCTCAGTTCCAGAGCCGCCTTGTGCGGCGTATAGAGGCCACCGAGGTTCATGTCAATTATCTCTCCGTCTCTGGATACTGAAATGAACCGTTCGTTGAGCTTTTCTCCATCAATGGATGGCAAGTCCTTGTTGGATACAATTCCCTTTGAATATATCTGCGAAACGGACGAGACAATGAAATTGCCTGTACGTTTGTCAACTATGGTTGAGAAGGCCTGGATGAGTTCCGCCTCAACCTTGCTCTGGACCGCACCGTTGAAAGTGTAATATGGAATGATTCTATCAGCAATCTCAGCCCTTTCTGTCATAAGCTCCGCATCGGTTTTCAGGATGGGGAAGTCTATTGAAGCCTCAAGGGTTTCATACATCCAGTGGCCGCCCTTCTTGTAATCATACTTGAATTTCCCTTCGTTGGGGAAGAAGAGCAGCATTATGACAAAGGCAATTATGAAACTGAATGATATGCCTTTGTTCTTTCTGAGGCTTTTGTTTTTGCTGAAGTTTATATTTTCCATAAATTTGTGCAGAATTTTATACAAAAGTAATGAAAAGAGTCCATAGTTTTTCCATTGCCGCTGTCATAGCTCTTTTTTGTTTGAGTCTCAATGTTTCAGCAGCGGATTCCGCATACACTGCCAGGGATGCAGGAGCAGGAATGATAGTCATCAATTCAGAGAATCTGCACACTGCGGATACCATTCTGGTCTTCACTCCGGGAAACAATTCCTTCACACCGGAGGAAAAGCGCGTGAAGGGTCCGAACATGCCAACAGTGATACTCCTTCACGGATGGAGCGGCTGCTGGAGGAACTGGAGCGACAAATACGATATCCAGCACATTGCGGATTCAACAGGATTCAGGATAATATGTCCGGACGGTTTCTATGCCAGCTGGTATATTAATGATGCTGACCCTCGGAAAATGCAGTACAGGACTTTCTTTGACGAAGAATTCTTCCCTCAGATGAAGGAAAGATTCAATCTTACAGAAGACAATACCTTCATAACGGGCCTGAGCATGGGAGGCCACGGAGCAATAAGCCTGTTTCTCAACCATCCGGACAGATACAGGGCGGCCGGCTCAATGAGCGGTGTGCTTGACCTGCGCGATACAAAAATCAAGGATTTGAGCGTTGCTTGCGGCGATTCCACAAGACTTGTAAGGGAATGCTGCGTTGAGCGTCTTGAAGGCATGCAGGACACCCTCAAGGCATTGGACAGAACAATGATAGTTTCCTGCGGATATTCAGACGGCCTTTTCCGCTCAACGGAGAGGTTCTCGGCCAAGTGCCGTCAGCTCGGTCTGAAGCACATAGCAGTCTTCTCTCCGGGAACGCATTCCTGGGCTTTTTGGGGCTATGCGCTCCAGCTGCACCTCACCGCTTTCAGACGAATATTGAACCAGGAGAACCAGGGATATTATGAGAAATAGAATTTTCCACAGCGATGGCAAATCATTCATTCTTGCCATTGACCAGCCTCTTACAATGCCGTCACCTTATCTGTCCGATGTGGCGTCCGTGATCATCAAGGCCATTGATGGTGGAGTTGATGCTTTTCTGGCAAATTACGGCTGCATAAGACATTTTTCAAAGCAGGGGATGTTTGCTGACAAGGGCTTGATTCTCAGGGCTGATGGCGGCTCTGTGATAATGGGAAAACCATCGGGGAAGCTGGAACTGCTTTACAATGCCGAGGATGCGCGCAGGGTGGGGGCGGATGCTCTTATGTGCATGGGCTATCCCGGCAGCGTGGAGAATGCCTCAACGCTGGCAAACGTTGCAGCTCTGGCAAGGCAGGCTCATGAGTGTGAACTGATGTGCGGTGCTGAAATGCTGCCATACGGTTTCGAGAAGCACGATGATATAGATACCAGAAGCATTGAGAACCTCTCGTTCGCTTGCAGGCTCGGTGCGGAACTCGGCGCGGACTTCATCAAGACCGAGTTTGTTGGCGGATATAAGTTCAGTGAAGTTGTACATAACTGCTACGTTCCGGTTCTGGTACTGGGCGGTGGCAGGGCAAAGACAGAAGAGGAGCTTCTCATTGAGGTGAAGGAGGCTATGGAGGCAGGTGCAAGCGGAGTTATAATGGGTCGCAATGTGGTCCGCAGCAGTTCAATGGTTTCATTGTGCAGGGCTGTTGCTGCAATTATTCATGATGATGTGCCGCTTGATCAGGCTCGTGATATTCTAAACAAGGTTAGGCATTGACAATATGGAAATAATATCGGCGGCCATAACTGAAGCCGGCAGGGTGGAACACCTGAGGCTGGACACAGCTGAACTTACAGGCAGGGAGGTGCTTGTGAAAGTTCATGCGGTGGCATTGTGTTCTCTTGAGCAGAGAATATTCATGGGCGAGGTGAAAATGCCTTATCCGTGCTGCGCCGGTCATGAAGTTTCAGGCGAGATTGCGGAACTTGGTCCGGCTGTAAATGCAAAGCTCTGGAAAAAGGGTGACAGGGTTGCAGTACGTCTTCTGTACAGTTGCGGAGAATGCCATGAATGCAGAAGCGGCAGAACCAATATGTGTGAGAAATCTCAGAAAAAACCTGTTCGCAGCGGTTTGCTGCCCGGTCCCGGAGGTTGCTGCAATTATGTGATAGTGAATTCGGATGCGCTGTTCAGCATACCTGATGATCTGAGCTATGAGAAGGCTGCTCTTACAGAGCCATTGTCCTGCGTTGTTCACAGCATCAACAGGGCGGGGGTGAACCTTGCTGATGATGTTGTGGTCATTGGTGGTGGAGTAATGGGGCAGCTTCATGTGATGCTGGCCAAGATGCGCGGTGCAAGGGTGATTTTGAGCGAAATGAATTCTGAAAGGAGGGATCTTGCCTTGAAACACGGCGCAGATATGGTTGTGGACCCATCGCAGTGCAATATAGTTGAGAGAGTTAAGGAGATATGTGGCGGCAGAGGCGCGGATGTTGTCTTCAATACCACTCCGATTCCTCAGGTGTTTGCACAGGCTGTTCAGATGGTGGCCAGACATGGTACAATGGTTCAGTACAGTTCGCTGCATCCTGATGTTCCTGTAGAGGTACGGCCTCAGTATATCCATAATAACGAAATCAATATCATCGGAAGCATCAGCCCAATGGTTCAGGACTTCCACACGGCCAATATGCTTCTTTCAAAGCATCTTGTTGATGTGAGCGACCTTATAGAGGCAACAGTTCCTTTCAAGGAGGCGCAGAAGGCGTACGAACATTCAGTGCTGCCAGGAAAATTCAGAGTGATAATAAATGATTGACCGGAGGTGAAAGATGAATGGAGGTGAAGGAAAGTTAGGGTTCGTTTCTTGTGTGGCTCTGGTGGTAGGAGCATGTGTTGGCAGTGCCATTTTCTCACTGTCGGGACTTACAATATTCTTTGCAGGCGCTTCGGCAATTCTGAGCTGGATCATTGCCGCCGTGGTGTTTTCTCTATACGGAATGCTGGTTGCAGAGCTGGCTGTGAGATATCCTGATTCAGGCGGTATATTCATATTTCCCAAGAGAGCGTTTTCAGGGCGTTCAGGCTCATTAGCCGGTTTTATCAGCGGATGGGGCTATATCATGTCCAATATTGTTGCAATAGGCTTTTCTGCAATGTATATTGGCAGATATTTCATTGCAGGAATCTCAAGAATGTTGTCAATCCCTATTGAGGACGTCATCTGCAATGGAGGGTATTTCAGTTCACCAGTGTCCGCTCTGGCAGTTGTCATCGGTTTCATCCTGCTTGTAAGAGGAGGAAAAAGATCACAGACGGTGCAGAATGTTCTGGTGATTATCCTTCTGGCTACAATTGCAGTTTTCTGTACGGCAGCCTTTACCGGAGGCCATTTCCATTCCGGATCTTTCAATAATTTCTTCGGCGCCGGAATTCTGGGAGGGACAGGTTTCCTGAGCGCAGTGCCAATTGCTCTGGTAGCATACGGAGGAGCGATTGTCGTGCCTTTCCTTGCTTCGGAAATAAGTAAACCGCATAGGAACATTCCACGTTCACTTCTATACGGACTGCTGGTTGTTGCAGTGATTTATGTTGCGCTCGTAGTGTCCATTCTTGGCACTCTTCCGCTTGATGCAGTGAAAGGAAGTGAAACTTCCAGACTTATACCATTGTTCGCTTCAATCATCGAAGGGCATTTGTCCACCTGCAGCTGGCTGGTTCCCATTGTGGCCTTGAGCGGTATCATAGCGTTGTTCACAACAGTGATAATGCTGCTCAGAGTCAATTCCAGAGCTGTTCAGGCAATGGCGGCTGAAGGATGCCTGCCATCTGTCTTCTATAATGAGAACAAGGCAGGAATTCCATATCTGTCACTGCTGCTGATGTCTGCTGTGACTGCCATAATGTGCTTTTTCCCTGAGATAACATCCAAACTGATCCTTATGGGAGCAGTATTGAACGTAGTCTCAATGACAATCACGAGTGTTTCACTCATGGTTTCAAGGAAAACTTATCCATCGTACAAAGGATACAAGGCGCCTCTTGGAGCAACACTTCCAATAATTGTAATTGCAATATTCTGGCTGTGTTATATGCCCGACATCATTGGGGGGAGCGGAGAAATCTGGCTGTTTTCCGCCATTGTGTATGCCAGCGGACTTGTATGCCGCTTGCTTATGGGAGGCAAGGACAAGAGGATGCTGGGAGGAGTTGTGGTTCATGGAAAGGGGCACGGCCATCTGCACGGAATGCCTACCGCCAATCTTGAGCCCTATGCCGGTGAAAAGTTGCCGGAGCAAGGGGTATGGGCCGTAAACGTTTATGTATGCGGTGGAAAATACAAGGGAGTGACAAATGTTGGCCTGCGGCCTTCAGATGACAATTCCAAAATACCTACGGTGGAAACTCATATCATCGGCTTCAACAGGGATATATACGGTGCCGCAATGAGTCTTGAGTTCGTGAAATATATAAGGGAAACAAGAACATTCGCCAATCTTGATGAGTTGAAGCTCCAGATTGAAAAGGATATTCAGATTTCGAAAACAGACAGTTGAAAGCTTATGAAAAAGATATATAAGGTTGCAGAGCACATATTCACACTGGAATTGCCTGACAGCAGCGCCGGTGCCATTGAAAGACTGCTGAAGAATTATGAGCCGTTCGATATAAGTGTAAGTGTTTCTGGGGAATGTGCGGAATCCCTGTTCACGCTGTCTCTTGAAGATAGCTCCAATCCATACAATGTGGATCATGCGGATGAAGCGATATCAAGCGGATTGCTGAAAGAGATATATGCCGGACATGCGGAGCCTGACGAGCCTAAACTTGATATATATGATACGGAATCCGGCGAGTGGCAGGTGGAAATGGCGCCATGGGAGAAGATTCCAAGCTGTGCCAGCCTTATCATAAGGAAGGACTGTTCATACGCACGCTTGTACTTGAAGCAGAAGAAATACTGCAAATTCGCCTTGGACAATTCCCTGATGGTGATGTATGCGTTCAGGACTGCCGGAATGAACACATTGGAGATGCATTCATCGGTTGTTGTGAACGGAGGCAGAGCGGTAATGTTCCTGGGGCACAGCGGTGCTGGAAAGAGCACACATAGCAGGATGTGGCTTGAGAACATAGATGGCACCGAACTTATGAACGATGACAATCCTATAGTAAGGCTTTCTGAAAACGGTGAGGTGATTGCATACGGTTCGCCCTGGAGCGGAAAAACTTCTTGCTACAGGAATATGTGCGCTCCTGTAAGCGCATTTGTGAACATTCTGCAGCATCCTTCAAACAATATTGAAAAATGCAGCATTCTTGAGACTTACGCCTCAATATATTCTTCAACATCGGGCTTCAAACTTATGGAGGATCAGGCTGACGGCCTGCATTCAACCATAAGTGGTGTAATGTCCTCCGTGCCTTGCTACAATCTGCGGTGCCTGCCGGACAGAGATGCCGCAAGGTTATGTAAACAGACTGTATTCAATGAACAATAAATTTTATTCATATGAAACCCTCATGACATAATTTGTAGTCGCCAAAGTTCATGAAAAGGGTTGACGCCCGTCTATATTATATACACCAATATACATTAGACTATGGCAGACATCCAGTTCACACAGGTCGTATCGCGCGGTTGCGGTATGG
>NZ_JBAELF010000106.1:0-6410 GCF_056211015.1 Candidatus Egerieousia sp. | reverse complement strand
GAGATTGCTCTTAAGCAGATCGAGGAGGTGGGTTATGCGGACAAATTCAAGGAGGATAGTAGGGAAGTGATTTGCATCGGCGTAAATTACAGTAGCGAAGCAAGGAATATTGATACCTGGCTGATCAGATAATTGTACCATGGCGGTTTTGTACCACGATAAATCTTACCATAGCACGTGTATCTGTAACAAAAACAATCAAAGAAAAAGATAGGGCGGGGGAGACCTCGCCTTTTCTGTATTGCCTTAATCGCCGTACTGAAATAAATCTATATTTATTGCTTATAATCCGAAAAATAGTGCTATATTTGTATAGCGTTTAATCAAAGATTACTTTCAGTATATTGTACAATCGATTAAATTTCCTACTTTTGTAGTGACGTTATAACGTTACTTAACATGAACACTATTACAATTTATCACGGATCGCCAAATATTGTGACTCCCGTTTTCGGAGAGGGAAAGGCCTACAACGATTACGGGCAGGGATTCTACTGTACAGAAAATCTTGAACTGGCCAAGGAATGGGCCTGCTCTCAGGACTCTGACGGATATGCCAACCAGTACGTCCTGAACCTGGAGGGCCTGAACGTCCTTTATCTCAACGGGCCTCAGTACAATATACTGAACTGGCTTGCCATTCTTCTCGAAAACAGGAAGTTTTCTATTGCTGAAGGTCTTCCTCATGAAGCGAAGAAATATATCCTGGAAACATTCCTGCCTGAATACAAGTCCTATGACATCATCAAGGGATACCGGGCAGACGACTCCTATTTCTCATATGCAAGGGACTTCATCAGCAATACACTGTCTCTCAAAGACCTCAAGCAAGCCATGATGCTCGGAAAGTTAGGGGAACAGGTCGTTCTGAAAAGCGAACGCGCCTTCGATGCCCTCACAAAGGGTGAAATATTTCCTGCGGACAGAAGTGATTACTATGCCAGATATTGCAAAAGGGACCGCATGGCCAGGGATAATTACAAGGAGATTTCCTCGCATGCGTTCTCCACAGACGAAATTTATGTCATTGATCTTATCAGAGGAGGAATAAAGAATGGAGACCCGCGCTTATAATGAAGCATATCTTCCGTATTCAATGGAGAATCTTGCCGCGATGATGGATTGCGGCATCAACCAGTGCGGTTTTCCGCCGCAGCTGTTTCACCGGATGTTCCTGACAAGCGGAGTCGCCAATCAAATGGAGAAGGGCAATCCGCGCTTTGTCGCAGGGCTTTCAGGAGCAGAACTCGCCTGTCGCGTTATCGAACTTGCGACCGGAAGGTCTCCTGTGGCAATTGACGGGACATTCACCATCTCTCCAGAATATTGGGCAGGATGGGTTTTGGCATACTATCAGTGGAAATCCGGGAAATCCTTCCGCAGTATTAGTGACAACGGCCTTCACATAGAAAAGATCATTGCGCTATACCATCCGCTTCACGAAGCGGATCTTGACAAGTTTGCCACCGTAGCTGACAGAATTATAGATGAAACCGTCAACTCGTCCGTAAGCCCCGTAAAGAAAGCAAGGGAACTATATGGACTTACTCAGGAGGAATTGTCCCGAATATCCGGAATATCCCTCAGAATGATTCGCGCCTATGAGCAGAAATCGCAGGATATTGCAAAAGCAAACTTCAGAACCGTTTCGAGGCTGGAAGCTGTCCTTCATGCTGATTTCGGTGAAATATGACGAACGAAGAGATAATATATGTTGAATTTCTTTATTCTATTGAGTAAATTTGCTCAATAAAGGTCTTTATTATGTTCCGAAGAAAACATTTCTACGTTCTGGACGCCAGGCTGAGAGAGCGGCGTCAATTCATACAGGTAGTCATGGGGCCACGTCAGGTGGGGAAGTCAACTATGGTCAAACAGGTTCTTTCCCAAATTGACACTCCTTTCATGAGGTTCACGGCTGACAATGTACCTGCAACAAATGTCGGCTGGATTTCTGGATGCTGGGATTCTGTCAGGGCTCAGATGAAGGTCGATGGCAGTGCGGAGTTCATCCTTGTAATCGATGAAATCCAGAAAATCCAAGGATGGAGCGAGGCTGTCAAGAAGGAATGGGACGACGACACCTTCAATGACGTCAATCTGAAGGTCGTGCTTCTCGGATCGTCAAGGGTGATGCTTGATAAGGGTCTCGCCGACTCTCTTGCGGGACGCTTCGAGAGAATCATCATGAGCCACTGGGACTACTCTGAATTCAGGGAAGCTTTCGGATGGGACATAAACAAGTTCATATATTACGGCGCCTATCCTGGTGCAATTTCGCTCGTGGAAGATTCGGAAAGGTGGATACAGTACATATCCGGCTCCATAATAGACGCCACGATAAACAAGGACATTCTTGTTGACACCGCCATCGGGAAACCCGCACTTCTTCGGCAGACGTTCGAGTTGTCAAGTGCGTATTCAAGCCAGGAGCTGGCCCTCACAAAGATGCTTGGCCAGATGAACGATGCCGGCAACACGACCACCATCACGGGATATCTGAACCTGCTGGGACAGGCTGGACTGGTTACCGGCATCTACAAGTACGCCAACGATGAAGCACGGAAACGTGCGAGTGTTCCTAAACACCAGGTCTTCAACAATGCGCTCAAGACGGTTTACTCGTCGAAGACATTCGAGGAGTCCTTCCGGGACAGAAAATTATGGGGAAGGATCTATGAGTCGGCGGTAGGTGCCCATATCCTCAGCCACGCCTATGAAGGAGACTACAAGGTGTGGTATTGGCGCGACTATGATGGCAATGAGGTTGACTATGTCATCGAGAAAAAGGGGCGGCTGATAGCTGTTGAAGTCAAAAGCAATGACGGCCGGACCAACTCCGGTCTTTCGGAGTTCAGGAAGAGGTTCAATCCCTACATGAGCTTCGTCGTCGGGGATGGAGGCATGACGATAGAAAGCTTCCTGTCCTGCAATCCACAAGATCTGTTCAAGGATTAATTGCACAGGAAAATATGGATAATACACTGAAGAAGCTGGAGGAAATAGCAGAGAAGTTTGATGACTTCAGCACAAGGATGAATGACGAAGCGAGGGTGATGGAAGAAGAACTTGTAAACCGTAAGTGTCTCGGTTTGGAAGGCAGCGCAGCCGTAGCCCACTACAACGAGTGGATGGACCGACACGGCATGGGGCATCTGAAAGTACCGTACCTGTCATGAGCAAGGCTGTCATATACGCTCGCGTCTCCAGTACCGGTGACAGACAGGACACCGCCCGCCAGGTGGCCGATCTGCAGAAGTATGCAGCGGCATCCGGATTGAAGGTCGTGAAGATCTTTGAAGAAAAAGCATCCGGAACAAAGGACGATAGGGGAGTGCTGGCCGACTGCCTGGCTTTCCTCCATGCCGGAGGTGCCGACACGCTGCTGCTGTCAGAACTGTCTCGTCTAGGCCGTAACGTCCGCAAAATCCTCGATGCGACGGACGATCTCACGAAAGCCGATATCAATATTCATATCCTGGATCTGAACATCGACACACTACTTCCTGATGGAACGGAGAACCCAATGGCGAAGATGCTTTTGACTGTCCTGGGCCTTGGTGCAGAGCTTGAACGCAAGAACATCATCAGCCGACTGAACAGCGGCCGTCAGTTGGCTATCGAAAGGGGAGTGCAGCTGGGCCGCCCTGTCGGATCCGGAATGACTGATGAAGAATTACTCCAGAAATACCCTACTGTTGTAAAACGACTCAATAAGGGGCTGTCCGTCCGTGATACGGCGGCCGCCTGTGATGTATCGACGTTTACCGTCCAGAAAGTGAAAAAAGCTATGAGGTGATACTATGAGGATATTTGACGAGAAGCATAACAACATGCTGGATTCGGCCCATTTCCGATTTATCCAGCTTGACGGCAACTTCATCAGGTTCTACAATGAAGCGTTCAAGGAAAATGTGGAGTGGGAGAAATTCTCTATTGAATTCGACTCTGAAGAAGATGCTGAGCTTAAATTTGAGGAACTATCAAAAGAAGCCGGATGGGTTTCATTCAGTCGATATAAGCATAGGGAATTAGTGAATACCTTCTGCTTCTGCCGTTTTTTCCTTTCCTCAAGTGAGGATTCCGAAGGCGTAAAAACCTATTCTGTTGTCTTCTGGAATAGCGGTGATGATAAGTTCAAGATAAACTTCAAAGACCGGAACAGAGCTATTGAATTATTAAAATCTTTGGCAATATAAAGAATTCCCCGGCCAAAACGGTCGGGGATTCTTTTACTGTGTCGGTTCTTCTTGTGTTGCTTCTTGAAGTGTTGACCATGCTTTATTCTTACTCAATCTATGAGCATCTTCAAGGCTGGTTACCTTAATCTTTTTTGTATCAGCAACATCTATTTTTCCATTCGGCCAGAAATGTGCTACATAATCAGGTTCTTCATCTACAAAGTGCCAAAGAGCAAGAACATCTTTCCCTTTATAATCTGTGGCATCTACGACTATATCCTTACCCTCATAAAATGGAGCTAATGCTTGTTTTATGTTCTTATGAAATTTAGCAAACTCCTCCCAGCGTTCTACTGAACTCTTTACATTATCTTTTTCATCATCCCATTTTTTTCTTACCCAAGAATAATAATTCCCTGGGGTCTCATAATCACAAGCAATAGCGGCATTATATGCCCTCTCTGCGTATGCTTCAACACTATTCTTTGATTGGGTGTCTGCCCATAGAAAAAGTGCTGCACCAATCATTATAACAGCAAAAAAGAAGATGGCCAGGAATGTACTGAACCTTGGACCTCCTATTGTTACGACACTTCTTTGTTTCCGCGAAAGTTCCTTGTTCTTGATTTCCTGGTACTCGCTTCCCATAGTCCGTACCCAATCAGGAGTGCTTTGTATTATCCGGATATCGTCTTTTGTGATATGGATATTCTTGTCCTGTATCGTTACAGGCTTCTGAAAGGCGGCTTTGGCATCTGTCAAAACTGTCTTGAATGAAGCCAATTCGGATTTCAATGAGGATATCTCCGTTTTCATTCCGGAAACATCTTCTTTGATTTCCTTGAACTTCTCGGCATTGGCCTTATCTCTCAAATCCTGTTTCTTCGAGTTCTCTATGAGACCTGGTATCTGATCCAGACCTTCATATAGTTTACCAAAATCAATATCTTCCGGCATATCTAAAAACTTAGCCCTCCTTTGCTATTATTATTTTTTATGACAATCTTATTCTGATGTTCCTGCATGGTCCTTTTTTGTGCCTCTTGCTTTGCGGCTTCCTGTGTAGCTTGCCTCTGGGCGGCCTGACGCTGGGCTTCTTCGGCCGCTTTGCGCTGGGCCTCCTGTCTTGCTGCTTCCTGTGCCGCCTTAATCTGCATCGCGTTCTGTGTCGCATTCCGGGCCATTCTCACGCGCTGCGCCCGTTCAATCTCCTCGGCTGTCTTATATGCAGGTTTCTGTTTAGTGGTCCTTGCAAGCTGTTCGAGGATCTGATGATGGAAGTCTATGCCGAACTTGCCGACATTCATTTCAAACGGTGTATCTCCGCTGGCTGTGATGGTGATATCCTCCACGCCACGGGAACTTTTTATTTCCTTGAAGGAAAGACCATGGTCCGTAAGGTTTCTTCGGAGCGAAGCTTCATCCTTGGAATCCTTGAAAACTGATAGTATTTCCGACTTCCTGGCATACGCGGCAAGACCGGCCTTCAGACTGTTTGCCTGTTTCTTTTCAGCAACGTGCTGGGCGTAACCCTCCATAAAGTTCTTCAAGCTTCGCCTTTCTTCCGGCAACGGCGTATTGAGTGCTGCCTTCAGATTATTGATTTCAGTCTGGAGTGTAACTTTGGC
Source organism: Candidatus Egerieousia sp. (assembly GCF_056211015.1). NCBI lineage: Bacteria > Pseudomonadati > Bacteroidota > Bacteroidia > Bacteroidales > Candidatus Egerieousia > Candidatus Egerieousia sp. The sequence continues at coordinate 601 of NZ_JBAELF010000106.1, read as the reverse complement.
TTCCTTGTTCTCGACATAGACCTTCAGACGGTCGGCCTTGTCCTGACGGAGTGCAGCCTGTTCTGCTTTCAATCCCTCGATAGAGTCTTTGATTGCTGCCGCCTGTGCGCGAAGATCCTTCCGGGCTGCGATGGCTGCGCTGCGCTCGGCTTCCGCAATGGTGCTTCCTACAAGGCCCATAACGATACCGGCCACAGGATTGATAAAGAATACCAGGGCTGAAACGGCCTTGACAATACCCTTTGCGGAGGATGCTTTCTGAACATCATCCTGAAGGGCATTCATCTGACTATATACGTTCCGGAGGTTGTTGTATTTCTCCGTTATGGCCGCGCTGCATACGCCGTAGTTCTCCTTGGCCGTCTTATACAGGTTGAAGGATTTGTCGCAAGCTTCTTTGAGCCTGTTGTATTCCGGACGGTACTTGCTATGGTAGTCGTTCCAGAATTCATTTCTGCGACGCTGCTCACGCTTGGCAAGGGCTTCCTGGATCTTGTTTGAAGTATCAGGACGGAGTTCATCAGCCTTTCTGGAGACTTCCTCTTTATCTGTCCGGGAAAAAAGAACGTCCATTTTATGAGACTGTTCTTTCTTCTCGACT
>NZ_JBAELF010000105.1:0-2277 GCF_056211015.1 Candidatus Egerieousia sp. | reverse complement strand
ATACCGCAACCGCGCGATACGACCTGTGTGAACTGGATGTCTGCCATAGTCTAATGTATATTGGTGTATATAATATAGACGGGCGTCAACCCTTTTCATGAACTTTGGCGACTACAAATTATGTCATGAGGGTTTCATTGTATAAGCGTTGAAGCCTTGAAGCCTTGGCTTCCTTTATTGACGCAAATTTATAAAATTATAGGCAAAAAGTTTTGCATATATAAAATTGTGTTCTATCTTTGTGATATCAAAATGATATCAATAACCTTAAACACACAATAATTATGGCACAGAAAAACAGATCTTCTAACGAGTATGAGTTCAAGGGCGGTTCAGGCAACGGTTTCCTTGCTCTTTTGATTGACCTGATAATTTTTGGCCTGGCTGTCTATCTGGTGTACTATGCAATTGATAATCAGATTGGATGTGCTGCATGGTGCGGTGCATTATGTCTGGTGATTGCCATTTTTGTTGCCTGCGGATTTATCAAGCAGGAACCTAATGAAGCATCTGTGTTGACTTTCTTTGGAAAGTATTCAGGAACGTTCCGCAGCACGGGATTCTATTGGGTCAATCCGCTCATGTCACGCAAACGTGTTTCTCTGCGTGCGCGCAACCTGAATCCTGAACCTATTAAAGTAAATGACAAATCCGGAAATCCTATTCTCATTGGAGTGGTTGTCGTATGGAGATTGAAAGATACCTATAAAGCGATTTTTGACATTGATACTGATGTCAGCACTACTGTAACGGCAAATGCAGCCAATGCCCGCATGAACAAATTCGAGAACTTCGTTTCAGTTCAGAGTGATTCTGCTCTCAGGGAAGTTGCGGGGATGTATTCATACGATAATGAAGACACTCAGGACTCAAGCGTAATTACTTTGCGCAGCGGTGCTTCTGAGATCAATGACGTTCTTTCAAACAAGCTGAACGAGCGTCTTGAAATGGCAGGCCTTGAGGTCATTGAGGCACGAATCAATTATCTTGCATACGCTCCTGAGATTGCTGCCGTAATGCTTCGCAGGCAGCAGGCGGTTGCAATCATCACAGCACGTGAGAAGATTGTTGAAGGTGCTGTTTCAATGGTCAAGCTGGCGCTTGATAAACTTTCATCGGACGGCGTGGTTGATCTCGATGAAGAGAAGAAGGCCGCTATGGTAAGCAATCTGCTCGTAGTCCTTTGCGCCGATGAGCAGGCTCAACCGGTAGTTAATGCAGGAACCCTGAATCATTGATCTCCAACATGGCCGATGGTGAGAAAAATAAATCATTCATTCTGAGAATGGATGCTGAAATGATGAATGCTGTTGAAGCATGGGCCGCTGACGAGTTCCGCTCTGTCAACGGCCAGCTTCAATGGATCATTGCAGAGGCCCTGAAGAAAAGCGGACGCCTCAAGCGCAAGTGACTGGGATCCGTACGCCTGATTGAAAAGCTCCTGCATACAGTATTCTCTTTGTGTTTTCGAGATCCTTGTCAAAGATAGAAATGAATAAGTTCAGAAGTTTCGTCCTCCCTGTTGCAATAGTACTAGGTCTTCTGTTGCATGACTATTGCGCTATTACAAAGGGAATTTTACCATACTTGATTTTTGCCATACTGCTTTCAAACTACGCAGCGGTTGACATGCGCAAGTTAAGGCCCGGACGCCTTGACCTATGGCTCATGCTCATACAGGTTGCAGGCAGCATTATTCCTTATCTTCTACTGCGATGGGCAGGCGTTGACCCTATTATCTGCGAGGGGGTGATGATGGTGGTTCTCTGTCCTGTTGCGGCTTCTGTAATTGTGATTTCCTGTATACTTGGTGCAAACCGCGAACGAGTCACCACTTATACCATCCTTGGTAATCTCATGGTTGCAGTGGTTGCTCCGGCAATTTTCTCCTTTATTGGTAATCAGCAGGATATGCGCTTCATTGATGCTTTCCTGATGATATTGCGCAGGACTGCGCTCATCATTGCACTGCCTTTCTTTCTTGCTCTGATAGGTCAGAAACTCACGCCTCATATCAATCAGGCCGTGAGCCGTATGAAAGGCTTTTCATTCTACCTCTGGGCTCTTACCCTCACTATCACCCTTGGCCAGACCATCGATTTCATTTTCCTGCATGGCGATGGTAACTGGAACAGTATTTTCATACGAAAATTAATTGTGCCGTTTCTGGTTATTCCGGCGTTATTTGACTTGTTTTTAATACATTTTGAGCCAATGGCACAAAAAGAGAGAGCACTCACAAGGCTGCAAGTGCGAGGTTGACATCTTAGCAATTTT
>NZ_JBAELF010000104.1:0-14640 GCF_056211015.1 Candidatus Egerieousia sp. | reverse complement strand
TGTTTGTCCACAAATCATGGCCATTTGTGGACAAAATGAAGGCAGAAAGCAAAACGAGCACGTCTTGAGGAAAAAAGAGACCAAATCAGGTGTAAAGCGTGCGAATGGCAGCATATATAGATGCAGGAATGTGACCGAATGTGGCGGCAGGCAGTGGAATATGAAAAATTCCGCCACGGAAAGGCGGAATTTTTCAGATGAACTGCCTGACGCATACAAACGAATATCAAAACATTGAAAAGCGGACAGATTTTTTAAGAAAAACGTGTCCGAATGCGTGCTGGAAAGCGAAGACTTGCGGAAAGAATGAACAGCCGACCGTAATCAAGCAGAGAAAGTTTGGGTAGAGGACCTCGCACTGAAAAGGATTTGCAAATGTATACGAATGGAAGTAATTTAGCACCAGATATTTGAACACAATGAAACCGGACATGAAAAAGGAACACAAGGATTTGCGCAACGCATTCATATTGAATTTCCTGGCCGTTGTGCTGGGTATTATCATAACTTTCGGAGGAAACGCAATAATTGAGAGGAACAAGGAAGTCAGGAACCTCAAGAGTTGCCTTGAACTCGTTTCAAGTGAATTGAAGGAGGACCTGCAATGGATTGATTACGGAGATTCAGTCCTGAACAGGCAGGTTGAAGCCGCAGATTTCCTTGCCAGATATGAAAACGATTACAGCAAAGCGCCCGCGGACAGTCTCATGATGGAAGCCAACGTCCCGTTGATGCAGTACGAACTATCCTTTTACACCGATGCGTTCGAACTGCTCAAGAATTCCGGAGTGCTGGCAAAGATAGATGACCAGGAACTGGCACTCGAGATTTTCCGGGCATACGGACAAATGAGGGATTATCTCACCTTCTTCAAGATGTTCCACGAGCACAAGAAACAATATCTTGAACCGGCAATGAACAGCAAAGTCACGGAACTGCTGTCAAGGGACAATATCAGTGCAGAAGAACTATGGGGCCTCATAAGTTCCTCAAAAGAAGGCAAACAGTTCCTCAGAGAAATCCAGCGCTTCCTTTACATGTTCAATAGTTCCGAGACTATCGCCAGTGTAAAAAGCACAATAGACAGAATAGACGCCTATATTGCAAAGTAGCGTTAGAGACCTTTCACAAAGGCGGAAATGTCTGCATCCGTGGCATTGTTGAGCAGCCTGGCTGAGCGGATGTCAAGTTCAGGGTATGCCTTGCGGAGGTCATCACAGGCTTTGGCTATATCGCTGCTGCCGGAAGTGGCGAAAAGGATGACAGTCTTGCCGGCAAGATCATTCTCCTCAAAGAATGTATTGATGATGGTAGGTGCCGTGTACCACCATATTGGGAAGCCTACATATACCTTGCTGTATGATTCCGGATTCTCAATCTTCCTTGCAATGGCAGGACGGGACGAAAGATCCTTCATTTCCACGCTGCTGCGTGAGGTACTGTCACGCCAGTCAAGGTCAGCCTCCGTGTAAGGAACGGACGGCTCAATCTTGAACAGTTCAGCATTGTCCGCTTCAGAAATTCTCTGAGCAACAGCTTCGGTTGTACCCGTGGCCGAGAAATATGCCACAAGGGTTTTCTCATTGTTTGTACATGCGCTAGCCATAATCATAGCAAAAAGTAAAATAACGTGTTTCATTGAATCAAAAATATTTCTTTCTGTAAAGTTACCCATTATTTCAAAAAAAAGTATCTAAATTTGTTCCGGCTGTACTACCAGTATATGCAGAATGCAAAAATAATTACCACACAATATGAAAACTATTAAAAAACTGATGATTGCAGCGCTCGCGGTTCTGGCGCTCGCTTCATGTTCGAATGAAAGGAAAGTCTGCGGTCCCGTTGTGCTTCTTGGAGAAGTTGACAATGACAGCGCAAAAGTTGTGATTCTCACGTACCAGGTGGGAGAAAGGACAAATTACATCACGCCGGAAGTCGTGAACGGCAAGTTTGAGTTCAAGATTGACAGCGTTGAGAATTTCGTTGACCTTGGCGTTGCCGCCGACGAGGATGTTCACGGAGCAAGAATCAATGCGCTTGACACCCTCAGGATGAAGTTCACCAAAGAGTCCGAAGGCAAGTATTCAGTTGAATATATTGGCAATACAGAAAAAGAAAGCCGAATATTCACTGACTTCTACAACACTTATTGCTACTTTGGGCAGTACGGTCTTGACAGGTATGACCCCAATGCGGATTTTGCCGGAAACCTTGCGCTCCTCAACAGGAACGATTCATTGTTCAGAGCAAAGCATGCAGCTGATCTCGATAAGCATTTCACTCATTTTGCAGACCTCATGGGTAATTTCATCAAAGCCGTGCTGATTGAGACACGGAGCTATGCACAGCATGTTGAACCGGCCGAGGTTCCTGAGTACAACTCAATAATTGAGTCCATTGATCCCAATGACCCATACGCAATCACAGCCCCTATGATTTCCAGATGGATCAGTTGGAAATTCTCAAAGGATTTCAATGAGAACGAGGATAATGTCAGGATTGAATCAGTGCAGGCATTCATTGATGATTGCGACAAAAACATCACTTATGCCAAGACAAGAAAACTTGTAGCAAGCGATATGGCTGAGATGGTGTTCAACAGCCTCAAGGAGGCCAACGATGAGCAGTATTACGCTTTCATGGAGCGTTTGAAAGCCTTTGTTCCTGAGGACAGCAAACTGGTTGAGAAATATACCGGCATGTATGAAGCCTTCAAGGCCACAACCAAGGGCAACCCTCTCCCGGATACTGAATTATCCACCATCGATGGTTCCACAACCAAGCTCTCCTCGTTCTTTGGCAAAGTGCTATATATAGATGTATGGGCAACCTGGTGCGGTCCTTGCCGCGGCGAGATACCTCATCTTGCTGAATTGGCAAAGCATTACAAGGGCAATGACAACATTATGATTCTCAGCGTTTCCGTTGACAGGGACAAGGAGGATTGGGTGAAGATGATAAGCGAGGAGAAGCCTGAATGGGCTCAGTACTGGCTTGATGAGAGCTGCCACAAGGACTTCGGAGAGAAGATGAACATACGCTACATCCCTCGCTTCATCATAGTTGACAAGGATGGCAGAATATATGACGGCGACGCTGCACGTCCTTCAGATAAGAAAATCATTGAAATCCTTGACAAGGCGATTGCAGGGGAATAGTTTCAATACTACCGCTGCGGAAAATTATTCGCGGAGTCTGGAGTCAATTATGATGGTGACAGGGCCGTCATTAAGAATGGAGCATTTCATATCGGCTCCGAAAACTCCCTGCTTCACAGGCCTTTGGGCCGCAATTGAAAGCAGCTCGCAGTATTTTTCATAAAGCGGAACAGCAAGCTCGTGACCGGCTGCCCTTATGTAGGATGGCCGGTTTCCTTTTCTGGTGGAGGCGGTGAGCGTGAACTGGGAAACGGCCAGAAGTTCTCCTCCGGCATCCACAACGCTAAGGTTCATCACTCCGTTCTCATCATCGAAAATACGCATTCCAGCTGTCTTGGAAGCCAGCCACTGTGCGTCGGCCTCGGTGTCACCAATCTCAACGCCAACCAATATGAACAGTCCTGAGCCAATTGCAGAATGCAGCTGGCCGTCTATTGTAACGGAGGCCTCTCTCACTCTTTGAATAACCAGTCTCATTTCTGAATCTTTCCTTTATTTTCAGGCAGCCTCAGTCATCATCGCGCCAGCCTTCCTCACAGATCGTTTCCTCCTCTTTCCGAGAGTCCTCCTTCTTGCCGCCGAGCTTGGCTGTCTGCCTTGTTTTCTCATATTTCTTCACTGCCGATAGCATAAGAACAGCAAGGACAATCACCGTAACCGCTGTTGCAACCAGCAGCATACCTGCTCCTGCTGCCAGACCTATGATAGCGGTGGTGAATACAGTAGCGGCGGTTGTAAGGCCTGAAATACCATCCTTGTTCTGCATGATAAGACCTGCGCCAATGAATCCCACACCGGTAAGCACCTGGGCGGCGATTCGTCCGGGGTCACCATTGAGCAGGTTCAGATTCTGCTGGCAGATATAAATTGAGACCAGCATGGCAAGCGTTGAACCGATGCATACCAGTGTGAAGGTACGGACACCTGCCTGATGCTTGTGACGTTCCCTCTCAATGCCAATGCTCAACCCGAGCACAAGGCTCACCCCTATCCTTATAAGTGCTGTTGTTTCAGTGATTTCCATAATACATGCTACTCGTGATAAATGCAGATTTTGAATGCTGTCCCCTTGTCTGTAAGCATTCTTTTCATGAAAGGCTCGTCAACGGCAACACAACCGAATGTATAAGGGAGTTTGCCTTTGCAATGCAGGAATATTGAATTTCCCAGCGGGTACTCGTGATTTGGATTGTAATTTATATGCAGGCCGTAGTTGTAGTCCGGCGCCACTTCTATCATGTGCTCACCGTTCACGGCATGACCTACAGTGTCTATGTCAACTATGCGGTTGTAGTTCTCACCCTCATCTTCGCAGGCCCAGATACTGTCTGTAACGTCTATATACTCGAAATCCGTTCCAGGGTTCGGAAGTATTCCGTAAGCCTGCCAGAAGCCGAACTCGCCCTCAGGTGTTTTCATGTCACCGTCTATGGTCTTGCCCAGGCCGTTCTTTCCAATGTCCGCAGTGCCTGATTCCTGGAGTTCCCATTTGCCCTCAACTTTTGTGTAATACTCGGCGAAAGCCTTGTAGCCGTCACCGCATTTGACGAGCAGTATCCTGTCAACGCTGTTATCCTGTGCGTATTTGTCAAGAACGCCTGTCCAGAAGTCTGTTTTGTTTCCAGCGCATCCCATAATTCCTGAAGCAATAGCCATACAAGCAATAAATTTAAAAAGTCGGTTCATAGTTCTGTTTTTATCCATTTCCCAAATTTACGAAAAATTGTGATTGATTTTCATACAAAAATTGCAGTTGCCTCATTTACACGTTTATAAACGTTTATAAACGTGTAATCTGGTAGTGGCTACACTGTCCTGCACTATATTTGTGCGTACATTCCTATTTTAGAGGCATTTATGCCGATGGAAAAGTCCCTGACTAGCCAAGGCACCTTAAGGTGCCCGCTGAAACGCAGTGGAAGCGCAATGCCCCTGGGGCAGCTGCCATGTGCAGCGGGGGTTAAAGTTCAAGTTCAGCCAAAAAGTGTTACTTTTTGACTGAGGGATTTAGGGAGAGGGTTAAACACCAGGAAAGTGCGGAGGGAAGAAGTTTCGCAAACCTCCCGCAAGTTCTTGAAAAGTAATAAATTAAATACTTGCGAAACTTGAGTGAAGATATGGAGATTATGAGAAAGAGATTCATCAATTATGCGTCATTGTGCATCATATCATGCACAATGATGGCGAACTGTGCCAAAATGCCTGCTGAAAACAACGGAGCCGGCTCGGAATCAGAAAAAGAAAAAATTACCGGGAGCGGATGCTTTTCCGTAAGAATCCACGACCCTGCCGTTTCGGATGGGAATCATCGCCACTTCAAGGAAGGGTCCAAGACCCTGTCACTTACAGGAATGGACACCAGCAATTTCATTCTGAGCATTTATTCGCAGGATGGCAGTAAAGTCTATGACGGAAAGTATGGCAAAAGGCCTGAATCATTCACGGTAAGCAGCGGATGTTATAATGTAAGGCTGGTATCAAAGGAAATGGGATCACCCGAATTTGACAATGAGATTGTTGGTGATTCACAGGACATTGTGATTGAAAAAGGTAAAACCTTCACTGTAGAATTGTTATGCAGGCAAATGAACTCCGGCATAAAAGTCAATTTCTCCGAAGATTTCAAGAAGCACTTTCCAGGCATTGGTCTGTTCCTGCAGGACATTGCAGGTGGTATACAATATGCGTATGCCGAGAAGCGTTTCTGCTATGTGAATCCCGGAACCGTTGACTTCTATTTTAGACGCAAGTCCGCCGCAACGGGTAATGACCGCTTTCTTCAAGCTTCTGACACGCTGTTGTTCAGCCGTAATCTGAATGCGGCTGATATGCTCAGCTTCAATTTCGAATGGTCGGAGAACACTACAAAGTCCAGTTTCTCAATCAGGATTGATACAACAAGGAACTGGTACACAGACAGGTACAATCCCGGGAGCATCATTCCTGAAGGAGCACTGACCATAGAACAGGCAAAAGAGAAAGTAGGTCAAAGAAACATTACTGTCTTTGGATATATTCTGGGCGGTGATTTAAAGGAGAGCTCTTTCCGCACAGGCCCTCCGTTCTCAATAAGCAGCAATCTGCTTCTTGCGCCATCGATGAGTGAGAGATACAGGAACAACTGTTTTGCAATAGAACTGCCCAGCGGTGCGGTGAGGGATGCGCTGAATCTGGTAGTACATCCGCACCTTGTTGGCAGCGCCATAACCGTAACAGGTACAATAGTGGAGCAGTACTTCGGTTACATAGGAATGAAAGGCACCAAAGCCTGCGAAATCATCCAATAGCCAGGGAATCAGAACTTGGTACCGCTCAGATGAGCCTGCATTCTGGCGCGTGAGAATGGCTTGATGTTCTCAACAATCCACTCCCGCATTGCCTTGCCGTCGGGAGTTTCCTGCTTGTAGCTCATGAAATCAAGCTTGATGCCCAGAGCGTCGGCAACCCTCTTTGCAAATACAGGCCATATCATTCCTATATCACCAATTACAGGAAGACTGCCCTCGTGACGGGCGAATGCAGACATTTCCATTCTGAAAGGAATCTTGGATATCTTGGTCTTAGGAAGTCCCTTGTTGATTGCCTCCTGAATCATTGCGCTCTGTTTCTGCAGGTCCTGAGCCTTGCGGAGATTCTCATCAAGGTCAAACCTGATGAGAGTCTTCTCCTTCAAGCTGTAAACCGGCTGCTTCTGCCACCAGCTCCAGATTCCGTGACCTGTATAGGTCTCGAACGGACCATCGTGTATCTCCTGGGTGAGAGCAACAGCGGATTCAAGAATAACATCGGCGCTTCCCATAAGAGCCGCTATGCGTCTTGAGCGCTGGGCAACAGGAATACTGTCTGCAACGGCAAGACCAACGTGACCGCCACCAACCAACTGAGGTATGGTAACGAGTACAGGTACGCCCTTGGCTGCACCGGCACCAAGCATCGTACGCTCATCGCAGCCCCATCCGGCTACGGTCTCGAAAGGCAGACCTGTCTGACGGCATATTGAATGAATTTCATCAGCCAGCATTTCAGTCCTCAGACCCATAGGATAAGCCATGTTTGCGGCCGCCTTTATTATAACGTGACCTTCTGCATTGTGCCTCTTTGCAAGCAATTTCTTGTCAAGAATCATCTCCTTTGAAAGTTCCTCAAGCTGCTCGTCGGTCATATCGGTGAACTCGAACACATTGCCCCTTGGCATTCTCTCCTCCTCGAAACCGAACTGCGAGGCCGGACACATCTTCACTCTGTCAAGAGTGCCTCCCATTTCGTGGTTCACAACCGCAGAACTTGTTGTAACTCCATCAACTATTCCCTTATTGATAAGCACTGCTATCAAGGTGGTAACTCCCTCGTGGATATTGGGACCGCTTCCCGTAACAACAACGAATTTTCCTCCGCGTTTCTTTGCGGCAATCACTTTTTCTATTGCAGTGTCAAGAGTCTGTTTTGAACGTTCATCAAGTTCAGAGTAGAATTTATCAATAAGTTCCGCATTCATATTCAATAATCATTTGTTCCGTTTAACAAAAATAAAGTATTTCACGCTATATTTCACTACTTTTGTAAAGATTTTTCATAGCCCGGCTACTTGACCGGGACTTATCAGACACTAAAATGGAGATAGTAGAAACCGGAATACAGGGGTTGCTCATAATTGAGCCAAAGGTTTTTCAAGACAGCAGAGGTTATTTCTTTGAATCGTTCTCACAACGCGATTTCGACAGACTCGTTTCAATTCCGCTTTATGGTCACAGCATCAATTTCGTTCAGGACAATGAGAGCCTCTCATCCTACGGCGTTATCCGCGGCCTGCATTTCCAGCGCCCGCCTTATGCCCAAAGCAAGATAGTAAGATGCGTTCTTGGCAAGGTTTTGGACGTTGCCGTTGACCTCAGGCGCAATTCACCAACCTATCTTCAGCACCGTGCAATTGAACTTTCCGCTGAGAACCACAGGCAGCTCTTCATTCCCAAAGGCTTTGCCCATGGTTTCTCCGTTCTCTCCGAAAAGGCCCTTTTCCAGTACAAATGCGATGAATTCTTCCACTCTGAAGCCGACTCCGGCATTCAGCTTTCAGATCCTTCACTGGCGATAGACTGGAAGATTTCTCTTGAAAACGCCATCATATCTCCGAAAGACCAGGTCCGTCCCCTCTTGAAGGACAGCGTGATAGAATTCTAGTTCCTTATGTAAACATCAAGGGGGCTGACTAAAAATCAGCCCCCTTGAAATATATGCTTGTCTGAAATATTACTCCCAGTTACCTGCGTTGTTGTTAGGAGCGTCAATGCTACCAACCTTGAGGCCAGGATATCTGCCCTGTGTATTTCTTTCAGCTACAATATTGATGATAAGCTGACGAGGCTCAAGTCCTACGAGGAGTGACTTGTATGGCATACAAGCCTCGAACAAAGGAACATCAACACCGGAAACCTGCTTGATTGTTGCATTCAGGATAACAGGCTCACCGCAGAAAGGAATGTTTCTGAGTGAATCAACAACAAAATTCTGACGGTCATTGAACAATGTATCCTTTACAGGAACGTCCTTGTCAATCTTGAAAACGAGATTCTCACCCTGCTCGTAAAGAGCCATCATCTGCTCAGGAGTGATCTTTGGATTTTTCTTCTTGATCTTTGCTGTGTTATCTACTGCAAGAGAGTCATCATTTGAACCGATCTGCTTTGAAATGAGGATTGTGCCCTCGTTGTAGAACCAGATAAGAGAGTCAACTGAAGGAGCGAATCTTGCAAACTTGCTCTTGAAGGCAACCTGAAGTGTTCTGATGTCCTTGAGCCTCTGGATACCCACAGCTTCTCTTTTCTCTTTCTGTTTGTTGAATTTTACCGGCGATTCAATGCTGGCGTAGATTGCGTATCCCAACAGTACTATGATGATAGGGAGTACGATGAAAGTGATAATCTTTTTCATTTAATATTTGATTTTTTATAATTATTCAATTCTAACACGCAAATTTAACAATTAAATCTTTCCTTTCAAACAAATTTTGCCTTTTCGTTGTAAAAAGTTGGAGCGGTGCAAAACTTTGATACAGTTGTAGGAAATGTAATTTGTAAGTCTTAATTTTGAAGTTTGAATTAATTTGCATAATTATATGGAGTTGAATATAGTGAGCAAAGCAAGCACCGAAAAGTTCCTTGGTTATATCCAAAGTGCCGGAAGGGTTGTGCTTGTGGGCCATGCCAACCCCGACGGGGACTGTCTGGGATGCACAGGCGCCATGTTTCACTATCTGGAGGATATGGGCATTGAGGCAAACGTGTTAGTTCCCGGCAAGGTTCCTGATTTCCTCAGATTCCTATTCAATAAAAAGAACGCCGTGCACAAGGCCGGCGCTTTGGTGGAATTTGACAAGGAACCTGAACTCTGTGCAGAGCTGGTTCAAAAGGCGGATCTGGTTATATGCATGGATTTCAATGCCTTGCACAGAATTGACAATCTTGCGGAGGTGCTCAGAAGCGTTTCTGTGCCAAGATTGCTCATTGACCACCACCCGCATCCTCAGGAGCAGGATTTCAATTTCATTCTGCAGGAAACTGAAATATCGAGTGCGAGCGAGCTTACATTCTGGCTCATAAGGGCAATGAATGAATCAATTACCATCGCCGGTGGGAAAAGGAAAGAGATGACCATACCTCAGGCTGTGAGTCTGTACACAGGCATGATGACGGATACGAATAATTTTGACAACTCCGTATTTCCTTCAACTCACAGGATGGCGGCTCTCCTGCTTGAAATGGGTGTTGACAGCGAGGCCATCCAATGGTCTGTGTTCAATTCCTATAGAGAGAACAGAATCAGGCTCATAGGATATCTCACCGGCAGCAATATGAAGGTGAACTATGCTCTCAAGGCTGCCTGCATGACCCTGTCAAGGGAACAGCAGGAGAATTTCGACTTCAAGGACGGTGATACGGAAGGAGTTGTGAACATGCCGCTTGCAATAAAGGATGTAATGATAAGCGCATTCTTTACTGAAGGGAAATATATGACAAGGGTGTCGCTGCGTTCCAAAGGCAATTTCGTTGTGAATGCATTTGCAGCGAAATATTTCAATGGAGGTGGCCATCCAAGAGCGGCGGGCGGCAGGATTCAGGATATTCCTTTCAAGGACATTAAGAATTATTTCTTCAAATGTCTTGCGGAATACATAGGTCAGATGGAAATTGAAAATTAACGTTGATGCGTAAATGAAAGTCAAGGAGGCTATAAGGAATGCGGATTCAATGATATGGGTGCTTGCAGTCATTGCAGTGTCCTCAGCTGTGTTCTCCTGTCAGAAGGAGGACTTGAAATCCACCATCGCAAGTCAGGACAAGGCCATAGAGAGCTTTGTGAACAGTCTGGCCGGAATGGATTACAGGATTGAAAGGCACGAAGGGATTGTAAGGGCCGTTGTTGAGGAAGGAAGCGGTGAAGAGGCGCAGGACGGGGACAGCCTGCACTTCATTTACTCCGGATACATATTCAGCGGCGGTCCGGGCACACTTTTTGCAACGAACGATACCATTATGGTTAACGATACAACTTTCTTTCCTGCCGGAAAGGCACCTGAAAGAATCTGTCTGGGAAGCACCCCTTTGATAGAAGGTCTGGCCGAAGGGTTGAAAGGTGTGAGGAAAGGAGAGCATTGCTATATCTTCTTTTCTGCAAAATATGGTTTCTACAACACTGTGGTTTACGGAGTCCCCAAGCTGAGTCCTCTGTTTTACGACATAGTTGTAGAAAATGTGATCAAGAACTGACAACTTGAAAAAGAGTAGAATATATATGTACAGAAAATTCATTTATTGCTTGGCGGCAGTGTTCATGGTCCTTGCTGCTTCGCAGTGTGCAAAAGAAGCGGAAAGGTCCAATGACGATGTTCAGAAGAGAATACTTGACGCCTATGTTGAAGTATATTGTCCCGGTGCGGAAATAACCTCGTCCGGTCTGGTGGTTCTTGAAGAGGAGCCGGGCACAGGCGCTCAGATGGAGTGGGAGAAAGCGGCATACACCATAACGAATGTATGGGATCTGGACAATTCCTGCCTGGAGAGCCAGGATAAGGAACTTGCAAAGGAACTTGGAATGTACAACAGCGGGAATTATTACGGACCAAGATTCCATACCGCAGGATATGGTTCAGAGCAGCTTGGTTTCTCCGAAGCATTGTGCAGAATGAGGGAGGGTGGCAGGATAAAGGTCATATTACCACCTTGGCTTTCATACTTCGACTATTATGCAAGCGGCCAGAACAAGTCGGAGAACAGCGGTGTGAACCTTATGTATGACATAAAGATGCTGACCGTAATAACCGATCTCACCGAATACCAGAACGATTCCCTGAGGTCATACGCAAGACGCTTTGACATCAAGGATCCGGAAGTTGAAGCGTTCTACTTCAAGAAGGTTTCAGGCACCCAGGAGGATACGATCAAGCAGGGCAAAACTGCGAAAATCCGTTACGTTGGCAAACTGCTCGACGGCTATGTATTCGATACCAACATTGCCGACACAGCAAGAAAGTACGACATTTACGATGCATCCAATTCGTACGACGCACTTTCCGTAACATACGAATCAACATATCAGGAAATGTCCACATACACCTACGCATCCGGCCAGGCAGCTTATGAATCAAGTTCGTTGTCATCCAGCGGTGGTGACTCCGACAAACTGATTCCAGGCTTTGCAAAGGCATTGAAGCACCTTACATATGGAGACCACGGCATCACCTTCTTCGGTTCACAGTGGGGATACGGATCAAAGGGAACAATGTCCGGAAGTTCAGGTGTCCCTACATATTCAATGCTTTTCTTTGATATATACGTAGAGGATAGTGATGATTAAGGCCAGCTTCACCGGCAGATACCTGTGCGTTCCAGCGCAATTCCAGGATACTTCGTATTTTTTTCAAGTGTATCCCGGATGCAGTTGCATCAGCGTGGACATACCTCAGTACGATATGGTTCTCTCATACGAGCCGGACGGTGAAGGCCTTCAGCACATTTTTGAAATACTTCTTTCCAAGCTGGAACTAATCAAGGACTACAACAAGCTTCTCATAAGCTGCAAGGACAGCAGAACCTATGTCACTTTTGCAACAGGAGAGAGGCTTCTCCTTGTAAATTCATTTTCCACAGACGATAGTGTTTCAATCCTCTATTATCTCCTGCTTGCCCTTCAGCAGTCACAGGTAAATCCCCAGCAGACCATAGTCCACTGCCTCGGTTTCAGGGAGAAAGTTGACGAGAAACTCATTCGCACTTATTTCAAGGACTTTGTATTTGCGGCAGTTTGATCATTTGTATATATTGAGTCAATGAGAATAATAGGAGGAGAACTCAGAGGAAAGACAATAGTGCCGCCAAATGGCTTTTCGGCAAGACCTACCACGGATTTTGCCAAGGAAGGCCTGTTCAATATACTGCTCAACGAATTCGACTTTGAATCCATAAGTGTGCTCGACCTGTTCTCAGGCACCGGCAGCATAAGCTATGAATTCGCTTCCAGAGGCTGTAACGATATCATAAGCATTGAAATGAACCCGCTTCACGCCAATTTCATAAAGAAAGCTTCGGTGATGCTCGGGATATCAAAGAAAATCCAGTCAATCAGGCACAATGTGTTTGATTTCATTCCGCTGTGCAACAAACAGTTCGATATAGTTTTCGCCGATCCGCCCTACAGCATCGAAGGCCTGGACACCCTGCCTGAGAGGGTGCTCGGTGTACCAATGAACAGTATGTCCGATAAAAAAGATTCTTATACTGGAAGTCCAACGGAGATAGAGCCATGCTATATTTCCAAATGCCTTGTCAAGGGAGGCGGTTACTTCATATTGGAGCACCCAAAGGAGTTTAATTTTGAATCACACCCCTTTTTCGTGAAAGAGAAGAAGTACGGCAACGTACACTTCAGCTTCTTCAGACCACGGTAGCCTCGTAGCGGTTTCAATCTCTTGTCGTCCGGGTGCAAAACAGGCCTTTTCACACCCCGATAGCCTTTCAGGCACCACTCCGGGTGCAAAACAGGCCTTTCCACACCCGCAAATAAGCGGGAGGCACTTCATCTGAAAAGGGGATGACTGAAAAGCCACCCCCTTCTTGTTTTACCCCTGCCACTTCAGGCGTAAATTAATCCTCGGCGGAAGCCAGACGTTCGCGTATGCGACCCTCAATCTCCTCCGCCAGTTCCGGATTGTCAAGCAGAAGCTGCTTCACTGCATCACGTCCCTGAGCAAGCTTGCCATCGTTATAGCTGAACCAGCTGCCGCTCTTCTTGATAATCTCGAACTCAACGCCCATATCAATGATTTCACCAATCTTTGATATGCCCTCACCGTAAATGATGTCGAACTCCGCCTTCTTGAAAGGAGGAGCCATCTTGTTCTTGACAACTTTCACGCGGGTACGGTTGCCTGTAGCATCATCGCCATCCTTCAACTGCGTAAGCTTGCGTACATCAAGACGGATTGATGCGTAGAACTTAAGAGCGTTCCCACCGGTGGTGGTCTCAGGATTTCCGAACATCACTCCCAGTTTCTCCCTAAGCTGATTGATGAAGATGCAGCAAGTGTTGGTCTTGCTTATGTTGGCTGTGAGCTTCCTCAAAGCCTGGCTCATGAGACGTGCCTGAAGGCCCATCTTTGAATCTCCCATCTCCCCCTCAATCTCCGCCTTTGGTGTAAGAGCCGCAACAGAGTCAATGACAATAATGTCAATTGCTCCGGAACGGATAAGGCTATCTGCTATCTCAAGTGCCTGCTCACCGCAATCCGGCTGGGAAATAAGCAAGGTATCCACGTTCACACCCAGATTCTTTGCATAGGTCCTGTCAAATGCGTGCTCGGCATCTATGATTGCTGCAATTCCGCCGGTCTTCTGTGCCTGCGCAATTGCGTGAATAGCAAGCGTTGTTTTACCGCTGCTCTCAGGTCCGTAAATCTCAATGACCCTGCCTTTAGGGTAACCTCCTATTCCAAGGGCGTGGTCCAAAGCAATTGAACCGCTTGGAATCACAGGAACCTCCAATACAGGTTTGTCACCAAGTTTCATGATTGTACCTTTACCAAAATCCTTCTCGATCCTGGCAAGGGTGGCTTGCAAGGCTTTCATCTTTCCTTCCTGGACACCAAGGTCCATTTCATCTACATCTTTAGCCATAGTAATAAAAATTAAATTGGTTTAGTTGGAACTTTTTTCCTTGAACTTTCTGTCCTGAGCCTCAATAAGCTCTGAATCCTCAAAGTAATTTATCTTCATGGACTCACGAACATCGTTGAGCGTTTTCTCAGCAGTTTCACGTGCAACTGCGCTGCCTTTCTCAAGTATCGAGTAAACTCCCTTTATATCCTTTTCATACATTGCCCTGCGCTCACGTATAGGAGCAAGCATCTCTTCAAGGACTGCATAAAGGAACTTCTTGACCTTCACATCGCCGAGTCCGCCGGCTCTGTAATGAGCCTTGAGTGCATCGAGAT
>NZ_JBAELF010000103.1:0-7274 GCF_056211015.1 Candidatus Egerieousia sp. | reverse complement strand
CTATTATCTGATCGACCGTTAGCTTACTCTGTTCAATATCCATAATTTGTGCCGTTCAACATGGCAAAGGTAAGGCCTTTTCAGTTGAAATCAGTCAAAATAGCCCTCAAAAATCAGTCACCGGGTGAAATAGAGCGAATTCCGATGCCAGCTGACGCATCTTTCTGTCACTTATTCTCATTCACTTAACCCGCCGCCTCAAGTGGCCGACTCAACTGCTAAATTAAGGCAAATTATTTGTTTGCACAATAGTAAGCCCGGAATTTTCAACGATATCTTCAAAAATCCTTCCATTTTGCCTAAACCGAAATTCAACGTCCACAATGGTACATCCTAAACCACACTCTGACAAGGTTACGCGTGGACGATGAGGCAATTTTGCCTCAACCTCCACGCCAATCCGCCTCACAAGGCCATTCAAGGCCCATCAGCGTGGACGGTGATTTTCGGTTCAGCCATGACTAGGCACAAAGATGCCATACGAAAGCCACAGCTGCTACCTAACATTGATAGAAATTTTCAGCCAACTGTGGAATTGATTGATTTCAATATTCTGTATAACTGCAAAAGATTACTGGGTGACTTGCATCACCATAAATGAGATTCAGGACACCCTCCGGATATTCATTATTCTGAGGTGATGTATAAAGTCAGGAAGAAGGCTCATGAAAAAACCGGCCAGGATTTTCTGACCGGTTTTGTTTTTCTACAAATAGCTCTTGAGCAATTTGCTTCGTGCGCTATGTCTGAGTCTGCGGATGGCTTTCTCCTTTATCTGTCTTACGCGCTCACGCGTGAGACCGAAATACTCGCCAATCTCCTCAAGAGTCATTTCCTGAGTTCCGATTCCAAAGAAATACTTCACAATGTCACGCTCGCGCTCTGTAAGAGTTGATAGTGACCTTTCTATCTCCTTGTTCAATGACTCGTTAACAAGACCTCTGTCCGCATTCGGAGAATCTGTGTTTGGAAGGACATCCAGAAGGCTGTTTTCCTCACCCTCAACGAACGGAGCGTCAACTGATACGTGACGGCCGCTTACGCGGAGTGAATCAACAATCTTCTCTCTTGGGATATCCAGCATTTCAGCCAGCTCATCCGGTGAAGGCATGCGTTCGTTCTTCTGCTCGAACTGTGACAGCGCCTTGTTGATTTTGTTCAAGGACCCCACCTGGTTCAAAGGCAATCTTACAATACGGGACTGTTCAGCCAAAGCCTGGAGGATGGACTGTCTGATCCACCAAACGGCGTATGAAATGAACTTGAATCCTCTTGTCTCATCAAATTTCTCAGCAGCCTTGATGAGTCCGAGGTTACCCTCATTGATAAGATCCGGAAGACTTAAACCCTGGTTCTGGTACTGTTTAGCCACTGATACTACAAACCTAAGATTGGCTCTTGTGAGTTTGTCCAGTGCTTCCTGGTCACCCTTTCTGATTCTTTGGGCCAGCTCAACCTCTTCCTCTACGGTTATAAGTTCCTCCCTGCCTATCTCCTGCAGGTACTTGTCCAGAGATGCGCTCTCTCTGTTGGTAATTGATTTAGTTATTTTTAACTGCCTCATTGTACTATAATAAGCCCGCAAAAATAAGCTTATTTCCCTAAAATCCAAAACTTATTTGACTCAAGTTTCGCAAGCCCTCGCGAGTTTTTGAAAGACAATAAACTAAATGCTTGCGAAACTTGTGCTACTTGCTAAAACCAGCCAAATGGATCGGGATTGCCATATTGAGGCTGCCTCTGAGGCTGTTGCTGGTACTGGCGCATCATCATCTGCCTGTTGCCCATATACTCGTTGGAATCCATTGCCTGCAGTACAAGCTGAATGTCAAGCTGCTTTCCGTCACGCGACACGCTGATATTCACACCATCGCCAGGTCGGTGGATATTGATCCTTTCCTGAAGCTCGTTTGCGGAAGTGATCTTGTGGCCGTCAACTGCTGTGATGATATCATTCACCTTGATGCCCGCCTTCTGCGCAGGTCCGTTCTGCACAAGTTCCGTGACAACTGCTCCCTGTGTCTTGTCGCTCACTCCAAGATATCTTGCCACTTCTGTGTTGAGTGTGGTCATCATGACTCCGAGCTGGGCTCTCTGCACCTTGCCGTACTGAAGCAGGTCGGCAACTATTTTCTTCACAATTGTTGAAGGGACTGCGAATGAGTAGCCTGCAAAGGCTCCTGTAGGTGAAGCTATCGCAGTATTGATACCTACAAGCTCCCCCTTGAGGTTCACAAGAGCGCCGCCGCTGTTGCCCGGATTCACTGCCGCATCGGTCTGGATGTATGACTCTATCTTGTTGCCGTTTCCATTGTCAAGAGCCCTGCCCTTTGCACTTACTATTCCGGCTGTAACGGTGTTGTTCATGCTGTAAGGGCAGCCTATTGCAAGCACCCACTGACCAAGACGCAGGCTGTCGGAATCGCCCATGGGAATGGTTGGAAGGCTGTCCGATTCTATCTTGATAAGAGCAATGTCCGTAACGGGATCGCTGCCCACAACGCTTGCAGAGTATGATTTCTGGCTGTTCAAAGTTACCAGCAGCTGAGTGCTTCCCTCAACTACGTGACTGTTGGTAACGATATATCCGTCCTGAGTTATGATTACTCCCGAGCCGCTGCTCAAGGATTGCTGAGGCTGAATGTCGTAACCGAAAAATTGCTGCAAAAATGACATATTGCGCGGAACGGCTGTCTGTTTGACAACTTTCACGTTCACCACGGCATCAACGCTGTGTTCAGCCGCATATACAAAATCAGGTGCATTACCTGCGAACACTCCGTCATATTCCAGAGCGGACGCAGTGGAACAGTTTTCAGATTCACCCGGACGTGATGCGTTCATACAGGAATGGCGTGCAATGGCAGCCGAACAGACACAACTGACAACAACACTTGCCAATACAATCAGAATATTTTTTTTCATAAGCTGAAATATTTAAAAAAACCGGAATTCTTTTCGCAAAAATTATGCCGTTTTTTATTATCTTTGCTTGGTTAGATATATAATGTTCAATTTGAAAACAAATTAAAATAAAAATAATATGAGATTCATAGTTTCAAGTACGGACTTGCTGCAATTGCTCCTTACAACATCAAGAGTGATAGCATCAAAGAACTCCCTCCCGATTCTGGACAATTTCCTTTTCAGACTCGATGAAAACAAACTTACAGTCACCGCATCTGACATGGAAACAACCATCAGGAGTGCAATACAGATAGAGGAAGTTGCGGAAGAAGGTGAAATAGCAGTACCTGCAAAACTTCTCACAGACGCAATCAAGGAGCTGCCTACACAGCCAATCGAGTTCTCAACCAATGCAGACAAACAGATTGCAAACATAGTATGGCAGAGCGGAAACGCACAGATTCCTTTCCTTTCCGCTGAGGAATATCCTCAGGCTCCTGCTCTCAAGGAAGCAAAGGCTCTTGTAATGGACGCAAAGGTTCTTGCAGACGGAATCAACGGAACCATATATGCAACGGCCGAAGAGGAACTCAGGCCTGTAATGAACGGTATCTTCTTTGACATCACGGAAGATGACACCACTCTTGTTGCATCGAACGCCCACAAGCTTGTATGCTTCATAAGGAATGATGTCAAACTGAGTGAAAAGGCTTCTTTCATTCTGCCTAAGAAACCGGCCAATATATTGAGAGGTGCTCTGGCAAAGCTCGGTGACACCGATGTTGTGATTTCATTCGACAACAAGAACGCCTGCTTCACATTTGCTGACACAACAGTTGTGTGCAGACTGGTTGAAGGAACATTCCCTGCTTACAGGAGCATCATTCCCAAGAACAACACCAATGTCATAACAGTTTCAAGAACCGAACTGCTCAACGCCTCAAAGCGTGTGGCCGTATGCTCAAGCCAGGCAACCGCCCAGATCATTTTCCGTTTGAGCATGAACAGGATTGAAATCACCGCCCAGGATGTTGACTTCTCAACAAGCGCAAAGGAAACCATTCTGTGCAACTATGAAGGCATTCCTATGGAAATAAGCTTCAAATCAACTTTCCTCATTGAAATCCTGTCATCACTTCCATACGATGATATCTGCATAAAGCTTTCAGACTCCAACAGAGCCGCCTTGATTGAAGCGGCAGTGGACGAAAACCCTGACGAAGCAATCCGCGCTCTGCTTATGCCAATGAGAATCAACTAGTATTGGAGGTACATAAATAATATGGAACTGAATCTTAAGAATCCCATAGTGTTTTTTGATATAGAAAGCACAGGTCTTGACATAGCCAGGGACAGGATTGTAGAAATAAGTGCGGTAAAGGTGATGCCCGACGGAAGGGAGGAGATAAAGACAAAGAAGATCAATCCAACAATCCCCATCTCCCCGGAGGCGCAGGCAGTTCACGGAATATCGAATGAAGACGTAAAGGATTGCCCTGTTTTCAAGCAGATAGCAAAGAGTCTGGCCCAGTGGATGGAAGGATGTGACATTGGAGGATACAATTCCATAAAGTTCGACATTCCTCTCCTGGCGGAAGAATTCCTCAGAGCAGGTGTTGACTTCGATTTCAGGAAGCGCAAGCTCGTTGACGTACAGAACATATTCCACAAAATGGAACAGAGAACCCTTGTTGCCGCATACAGATTCTATTGCAACAAGGACCTGGAGCAGGCTCACAGCGCAGAGGCCGACACTCTTGCCACATACGAAGTGCTCAAGGCGCAGCTTGACAGATACCAGGATACATTGAAGAACGACATAGGCTTTCTTGCGGACTTCTCGCTCAAGAACAGAAACCTGGATTATGCAGGAAGGATTGTCCTCAACAACAAGGACATACCTGTAATCAATTTCGGCAAGCACAAGGGAAAGGCCGTTGAGCAGGTTCTCCGTGAAGAGCCGAGCTACTATGCCTGGATAATGCAAGGGGACTTCACGCTTGACACAAAGAAGGTGTTTACCGAATTGAAAATAAAGATGCTCAGGAAATGAACATTTTCGTGTCAGACAGAACAAGCGGAAACTGGTTCCTGCGCCCGGATGCCACTCTGAACAAGGACTGTTCGGATTACTGGCTACCAGACGGCCTGGACTACGTGATTCCTGTTCCTTTTGCATACATAAGGATTGACAAAAACGCCAAAAGCGTAGCCCCGGTATTCGCAAAAAGATACTACAGCACCGGCGGTCACGGAGTATATCTGTACACAGACCGGCTGCCTTTCTGCATGGGTCAGTCGCTTGATTTCAGCACATTTGTAAGTCCTTCCTCTTCCACCGGCGATAGTCTGGCAAATTACATTCCCGAGCTTGAACAGGCCTTCAGCAATATCAGTTCCCTCTGCTCATTGAAAAGCGGAGATATGGTATGCATAGCTCTGGAAAATGAGCAGCGCAAGCTTTCCAGAGGCGAAGGCTACAGTTTCATGGACATAAAGTTCAGTGTAAAATGAAGAAAACTCTGGCCAAACTTATTCTCTTTCTGGCAGTGTTGTGCCATATCTGCGCCTGCGGCAATGGCAGCAGCAATGCAAGTGACAGCGAAGCGTGCAATTCAATATCTGTTTCAGACGAAAGCGAATATTTTTCCATTGACGAACAGAACAATATCCTTACCATAAAGGAAGTCTGGAACAACGGCCGCAGCGAATCTTATGACATTTCCTCAATCAACACAGAAAGGATTGTATGCATGTCATCATCACATGCCGCTTTCCTTTGTGAACTTGGCTGCCAGGACAACATTGTTGGAATAGCAGGTACCAGATTCATTTACAATCCTCAGCTTCAGGACAGAATCCAAATGGGTCTGATACAGGAAGTAGGTTCCGAGTCTCTTCCTGACTATGAAATGATAATCGCGCTCAAGCCTACTCTTGTAACGGCATACGGAATAAGCGGTTCCGACAACAGTTACATAGAAACGCTGCGCAGATACGGTCTCACGGTCCTCGTTCTTGACGATTACCTTGAAGCTTCACCACTTGGCCGGATGGCATACATCAAGCTGTTCGGCGCAATAACAGGACATACGGCACAGGCGGAGTCCATCTACAATACAGGTGCGGAAAAATACAATGCCATACGTGATTCAATTGCCAGGGCCTTAAGCGGTTCAGAGAAAGTGAAAGTATTGATGAACGCTCCTTTCAAGGGTATATGGTACATACCCGGCGGGCGCAATTACACGGCAAGAATGATAAATGATGCAGGAGGACAGATACTTGGTTCAAAACCCGATGCAGTGAATTCCAGTACGGAAAGTCTTGAGAGAATGCTGGCGCTTGCCTCACAGGCACAGGTATGGTTCAATCCGAATACTGCAACAACAATATTTGAAGTCATTGAACAGAACCCTCTGCTCAGTGACATACCGGCTGTGAAGAACCTTCAGGTTTACAACAACAACCTCCGCCAGCGCGAGAACGGAGGCTCCGACATCTGGGAAAGCGGCTATGTCCATCCCGAGCTCATCCTCAAGGACCTGGCCATGATCCTACACCCTGAAATCTTCAATGATAACGGAGAATTGTTCTATCACAGGAAACTTCAGTGAATTAACATACTATCGCAGTAGAATAATAAAATAATTCAAGTATATGAAAAAAGGACTTTTACTGGCGTTGACCGCCATTCTGTTGAGTGTCGGTACTGTTTTTGCTCAGCCATCGAAACAATATGTGACTCCGGTTGCTCAGCCGGATCACGAGGATTGGATTTATAAATGCGGCGAGACAGTGAACATTACCCTGTACGCAGTAAAGGAGAATGTCATGATGCCGAATACCGTAATTGAGTATTCATACGGTCCTGAGAAGAACGCTCCGGTTTTCACCGGAAAGGCTACCACAGACAAGAACGGTGTTGCAAAAATCAAGTTTCCGGGTGCAAAGAAACCGGGGTTCATCACTGTGAACACTGTTGTGAAGTATGACGGTGTAGAATACAAGGGTATGACAAATCTTGGCTTCGAGCCATATTCAATCCTGCCTACGACCACTCTGCCGGATGATTTCAAGGAGTTCTGGGATAAGACTCTGGAAAAGAGTGAAAAAGTTCCGATGATAAGCAAATGTACCTGGAGCAAAGAACAGAGTACAGCCGCCGCCGATGTATATTTCGTTCAGATTCAGTCATACAAGCCCGGTAATTACGTATATGGTGTGCTTACAGTGCCAACAACACGCAAGGAAGGCGAGAAACTCCCGGCAATTCTACGTCTGCCAGGTGCAACGGTACGTGCATTCAGCGGCCCTAACGATCTTGCAAAGGAAGGCTTCGTTGTTCTTGAAATAGGTGTTCACGG
>NZ_JBAELF010000102.1:0-5355 GCF_056211015.1 Candidatus Egerieousia sp. | reverse complement strand
AAGGCAAAGTTTTTCAGATGAAGTGCCTGCCGCAATCAAACGGATTACAAAAAGCGGCAAAATGGGCACATTTTGAGGCAAAAGTGTGGCCAAATGGGTGGTAAAAAGGCAAAACGAGCGCATTCTGGACGAAAATGCGTCCGAAATGGAGCTTGAAGCGTGATATTGACACGTTTTTGGGGGAAACGTGCTCAAATGAGGACCCGAAAAGGGATGATGGCCACAAAATTGGCAAAAACGTGGCCGAATAAGAACATTCAAGCAAAAATTCACGAAATCGTGAGCAAAATTATAAATTTGCAGCTGGAAAATTCCGTGAGTATGGTGAACGCCGGGAAAATAGAACAGAAGCTGGGCTTCAACAAGGTGAGGGAATGGATAGCCGCCCGCGCAAGGAGCGGCTATGCCAGAAGCAGGGCTATGGAGGAAACTATCAGCACCAATCCCAAGGCCATTGAACGCAGGCTGGCACTCACTCAGGAAATGAAGACCATCTGCATGTTCGAACCATCGTTCCCCAAGGACGGTTATGCGGACAATCTCGCTTATCTCAAGCCGCTGCTCAAGAATTCCACAACCATCGCTGTGGAAAATATGGTGCAGCTGCGCTCCTACCTGCAGACAATGAAGGAGATAGTGAACTTCTTTGCCAGGAGCAAGGAGGATTCCTATCCTTGCCTGAAGGAACTCACGGCACCGATTGTGCTTTACCCGGCCATCGCTGTGAAAATAGATAATATTCTGGACAGGAATGGTAATGTAAAGGACAATGCAAGTGCCGAGCTGGCCAGGATAATGGGTGAGATTCATTCAAAGGAGGGTTCCATAAGCAGGAAGGTGCAGCAGATCCTGAGCAGGGGCATTGAGGAAGGCATTGTGGCTGAGGATGCTACGGTGCAGATGCGTGACGGGCGAGTACTGGTTCCTGTGGCTGCCGGAAACAAGAGGAAGCTGGGAGGTTTCGTGTATGATGAATCGGCATCGGGAAAGACGGTGTTCATTGAGCCGGCGGAAGTAGTGGAACTTAACAACGCCCTGCGTGAACTGCAGTTCGCAGCACAGCGCGAGATCATGAGGATACTTCAGGAATTCAGCGATTTCCTGCGCCCGTATCTGCCTGACCTGATAAACGCCGCACAGATAATAGGTGAAGTGGATTTCATTCTGGCAAAGGGACAGCTTGCAATGGAACTTGAATGCGACAAGCCAATTGCCTCGCAGGACGGTGAACTCAAGATAGTGAAGGGCAGGCATCCTGTTCTCGAATATGCCCTGAGAAAGGAAAAGAAAACGATTGTTCCTTTGAACCTTTATTTGAACAGCAGCAAGTCAATACTCATGATTTCCGGACCTAATGCCGGAGGAAAGTCCGTTTGCCTGAAAACCACAGGCATCCTGCAATATATGTATCAATGGGGAATGCTCGTAAGTGCATCGGCAATAAGCGAATTCCCTATAATCGACAATATTTTCATTGACATTGGTGATGAGCAGAGCATTGAGAACGATTTGAGCACATACAGCTCGCATCTTGCCAATATGAAGGAACTGGTGGAGGGAGTGAAGCGTAACTGGCTTGTTCTCATAGATGAGTTCGGCTCTGGAACGGAACCTGCTGCAGGCGGAGCCATTGCCCAGAGCATTCTCTCCCACCTCGATAGTATTGGAACATACGCCGTGATAACCACCCACTACACCAATCTGAAGATGTATGCGGAGAATATGGTGAACACCCACGTGGTGAACGGTGCCATGCTCTTTGATGCGGCCAGAATCCAGCCGATGTTCGTACTCGAGCAGGGGCTTCCTGGCAACTCGTTCGCCTTTGAACTCGCCCGTAAGATAGGCCTCCCACAATGGCTGGTTGAGCAGGCCCAGTCAATTGCCGGCACGGGATTCGTGGATATGGAAAGGCAGCTGAGGAAGATTTCCCGCGAGAAACGCAAGCTTGAGGAGAAACTCAGGAAGATAAGCACCACGGACAAGGTCCTTGAGAATGTGACTGATCGTTACCAGAAGGAGCTTGCAGACATAAAGCAGACAAAGAAGGAGATAATAGAGGCGGCCAAGGCCGAGGCCAAGGAAATAATATCCGGAGCCAACAAGGAGATAGAAGCCACCATCAGGAAGATCAAGGAAGCGCAGGCCGAGAAGGAGCGCACAAAGGAGGCGCGCCTGAAGCTCAACGCCATGAAGGAGGACCTCAACAAGGAGAACAGGACGGAAGAGGATCTCAAGGTTGAGAAGAAAATGCAGCAGCTGGCCCAGCGCAAGGCACGCAAGGAGGCCAGGAAGCAGCAGGAGGCACAGAGACTTGCAGCGGGATCCGCTGAAAACAATGAAACGGGGAGGAATGCTCCTGAAATACCTTCCGGACCGCTGAAAGCCGGTGACAAGGTCAGGATCAGGAGCAACGGGCTGATTGGTCAGGTTAACCAGACAGGAGGCAAGTACATTGTTGTGGCCATTGGCAACATTCTAAGCAGAATGAAGGAGGCTGATATTGAAAGAATCTCCGCACAGGAGTTCAAGGAGGCGCATCAGACAAGGGACAGAAGCATTTCCATCATTTCAGAGAGCATTGCCAAACGCAAGCTTGAGTTCAAGCCGAGCATTGACATACGCGGGGAAAGGCTGGCGGACGCACTTGACATAGTAAGCCGTTTCATTGACGATGCTGTAATGCTTGACATTCCGCAGGTGAAGATTCTTCACGGCAAGGGCACGGGCGTGCTCAAGGAGGAGATAAGGAAATATATCCGTACCGTTCCGGGCGTGACTGAAGTTGATGACGAGGACATACGCTACGGAGGCAGCGGTATAACCGTGGTGGATTTCAGGTGACCATCGCTGTGTAAAATTTGAATGAAAATAAAAATCTGATAATATGGAAAATCTTGATGAAAACAAAAAGGAGATGAATTTTGCAAGGCACATGAAACATTCATCGCTGAGTCCGAGGTCAAAGAAGCAGAGCAGCGTAAAGCTCATTGCCATGCTGGCAATACTTATAATTCTTGTGCTGTTCATGATATTCGCAGGTTGTTCGCGCAATCCTGAAAGTTCACAGGAAGAAGCTGTCCGCAATGCCAAGGATTTTCTCA
Organism: Candidatus Egerieousia sp.; assembly: GCF_056211015.1. Lineage (NCBI taxonomy): Bacteria > Pseudomonadati > Bacteroidota > Bacteroidia > Bacteroidales > Candidatus Egerieousia > Candidatus Egerieousia sp. The sequence continues at coordinate 2,251 of NZ_JBAELF010000102.1, read as the reverse complement.
CCGCATATGTAAAGAAAGATTTCAACAAGGTGCGTTCGCTTGCAACCGCTTCGCTCGACTCGCTGGTGAACGAGGCCTCAAAATCTTCCGAGCAGCTCAGTCCAAAGGCAAAGAAGATGATTGCTTCAATCACCTCCGACATGTACTTTGACATTGATTCGTCTTTCGTGAACGATGGCGTTGACACCATCACGGTGTACTACACTCTCATCAAACCTCTGCCTGGCAACAAGGAAGTGCTCCAGAAGCTCAAGAGCTCCAATGTTGTTATGATACACAAGCAGGGCAGCTGGAAGGTTGACAGGATGAACTAGCTTTGTTTTGTTTCCAAAATTATATATATATTGCATAGTGTCCGAAGACCGCCAAAAATGGCACCCACACATCAAGAACATTGTCTGTATTACTTGACATATCTCAAAGGACCATTGAGAGGGAAATTTCCTTCCTTCGAAAAAATGGGTTCATAGACAAAGAGGGCTCTACTAAGAACGGGACTTGGAGAGTGCTCTATATTGATTGCGGAAGGATTCTCAGTATGTATTAAAAACATACGTATGTATAAATGACAGTAACGTGCCCACAAACTTAAAGTCTTGTTTTATAATTCATTACACGGGTGTCTTGGAATGGGCTGAAGTTGTAAAAAAGGGAAATAGGCATTTGTCCGGACTCTAACTGATGAATTCTGCTACGATAGGCTTCAACGATAGATGTAATTTTGCCGGTGCTCCCAACTGATATTTTATCGTATCACTTTTCAAATGTGGGACTAATTTGTCAAAATATTTGCGCGAGTTAAGTAAAATCCATATCTTTGCATTGATACTAGTTAAACTTAAGCAAATATCGTTGCGACAGTATGGTGATAGATAGCTTTTTAATAGAGGGAATATCCAATATTGGCAGCCTGAAATTGGATCTTGGTCAGTTGAATGCCCTTATCGCCCCCAACGGCTATGGTAAAAGCAATGTGCTGAGCGCCGTTGAATTCGGAATGAAATTTCTTTCGGCGGCTCTGCAGGAGAAGTTGCAAATGATGAGAAGCCGCTTCGCGCCGCTTAACAACTATATGCTCGGAAAAGACTTCTGCTTTGAAATTTCCGGACAGTTTGACGGGGACGAGCAAGATGTTCAATTCCAATACGGTTATCGTTTTAAATGGGCATCGGGAGATAATGAAGGAATTATCTTGTCTGAGTGGCTGAAGGTCAAGAAAAGTGCCGACCAGCGTTACAGGCAGATGCTCAGCAGAACATCTGCGGATGGATGCCTGATTGTTCCTTCAGCCACCGGAAGATGCACAAAAGCTTTTGACGTGGCGTCCTCTCAACTGGCACTGAATTCGATAGCTCTGTCCGCCGGGATGTTCCTCAGCGATATGGCATCACGCATTTGCGGCACAATCGTTCCTAATCTCGAAACACTGGACAATCCCGAATCCTATTTCTCCGTTGACGGAGAGAAAGGAATCCGTATGCTGGGCGGTGACACTCTCAGCGCCTATCTGTATAAACTGAAGGAATCGGATGAAGACAACTACGCGATTCTTGTAGACGGCCTGCTGCAATTACTTCCGGGCATAGAGGAATTTTCTCCTAAGGTCATAACACTTGCTGACGGGCAGAGTAAAATCTATGATATAAAGGTTAAGGAAAAGTTCAATTCACAGCCCACAAGCATCCGTCAATTGTCAAGCGGCAGCAAGCGCATTATCTTCCTTTTCACACTGTGTCTGGCAGCGCGACGGAAAAACATTCCGCTCATAATGCTTGAGGAGCCGGAGAACTCCGTACATCCTCACCTTATGGAGAATCTTATTCTGGCGATGCAGAACTACGCATCTGACACCAAGATTCTCATCACCAGCCATTCACCTTATCTGATGCGTCACCTCCTGCCTCAGCAGATGTATTTCGGCCTTCCTTCCAAAGATGGGACAGCTCATTTTGCCAGAGTTATCCCATCAAAGGTGAAATCGCTATACAAATATGCAGGAGATATGGAACTGACCTTCGGCGAGTTTATGTTTGACTTCATGCTTGACCTTGATGGTGACTCCAACAAGGTTAAAAACTTCTTCGCGGAAAATTGATTATGAAGAAAAACGGCTGCTGCTCGTCAAAGCAAATCATAATCTTCGTGGAGGGAGACACGGATGTATTCGAAGTACGTAACCCTTTGATTGTCAACTGAGATTCCATACGGAGCAAGATAAAGAGACTGGGAGTGGAAAATTTCATCAGGATTG
>NZ_JBAELF010000101.1:0-15462 GCF_056211015.1 Candidatus Egerieousia sp. | reverse complement strand
ACCTTGTCTGAAAAGTTGTCAGAAATGGGCATGAGCATCAAGTAGTTTGCCGTTAGGACGTCAAAGCCGGAAAAGACAATCATTGCAGTTATCGGTGGGAAAAGTTCAATCACCACTGAAATGGCCGTCTCATTTGAGAATGTGACACAAATCCCAGCATCATTTTGGCTTCGTAAACAGCAGTCATATGATGAGTATGTAGAGAGAAAAAACCGCGAGGCTGCTGCGGCAGCCTCTGCTGATTGGATGAGAAAGTTCCCTGTTGCCGAAATGATTAAACGTGGCTGGATTCAGTCAGCAACTAGTATTGAAGAAAAAGTTTATTCATTGTTTTCTTTTTTTGCGATTAGCACAGAAAAGGCATGGAACGACTATTATATCAATCAAGAGTTGAAAGTGGCTTTCAGAATTTCTTTAGTGCATGCAAAAGATCCACACGCAATGTCTTCTTGGCTGCGCAGAGGAGAGATTCAAGCATCCAACTTAAACTTGGATGTTCCATATAACGACAGATTGTTAAAATCTATGTTGCCTCGGATGAAGCAACTCATGGTAGATGACACGACTGATTTTTATTCAGTTTTGCAGCAGTTGTGTGCGGATTGCGGCATCAAACTGGTTTCTACTGAGTGTCTTCCAAAAGCCCCGATTAGTGGCGCGACACGCTGGATTAAAGATGTCCCAATAATACAACTCTCCAACAGATACAAGCGATATGATATTTTCTGGTTTAATTTTTTCCATGAAATAGGCCATATTTTACTTCATGGAAAAAAGGATATTTTCCTTGAGAAGGCAGGTTGTTTCGACCAAGACATTTTGAAAGAACAAGAAGCAGATAAATTCGCCTCAAACTTAATGTTATCGCAAAGCGAAGAGCAGAGCATAATTGATTCGCGAGATTATTCAGTTGAAAATATCAAGCGCACTGCTATTAAGTATGGGACTCATCCTGCGGTAATAGTCGGAAGACTTCAACACAGAGGAGTAATAGATTACTGGCAGGATCAGTCACTGCTTAAATCGGTCAACATAAACTGATTCATATTAGACAATGCTCTACAATTTTTACCGCTGTGCACGCAAATGTAGTGCACAGCGGTATTTTCATTGGATGACATAGAAAGTCTTGACAAAATATGTTCCGATACGATACGGGCTATATTGTGCTGATGTGCTTATCCTCTGCCGGGCGTAACTTGACCGCTTAGAATATTATCTACAGAATCTGGAGAGCAATGGCTGCACAAGCTTCGGCATCGGCCAGTGCGTGATGGTGATTGGTAAGGGCATATCCACAGGCGGCGGCCACGGTCTGCAACTGATGATTCGGCAAGGAACAGCCAAAATGACGTCTCGAAGCGGACAAAGTATCATAGAACCGATAATCCGGGTAATTCATCTGATAGACCTTGAACACGGCCTTCTGGCATTCTTCATCGAACCTTGCATTATGGGCAACAAGCGGCAATCCTTCGATTCTTGGTGCAATCTTCTCCCAGACATACGGAAATACCGGTGCATCATCAGTATCGGCTTCGCATAATCCGTGGACCTGCTGACAGAACCATTTGTAATACTCGGGCTCAGGGTGTATCATCGAATAGAACTTGTCAACAATCTCACCGTCTCGAACAATGACAACACCCACCGAGCAGACGCTGGTTGGGCATTCATTGGCAGTTTCAAAATCGATGGCGGCGAAGGATTGCATAATTTGCTTGCTATAAGTGCAAATTTACGATTTTCCCGGCATATCACTCATTAATTCCCAGAAAGCTGATGTGGAAGAAACTTCAACCATGCTGCCGCTGGCTATCCAAGCTTCATATATTCCTGAAGTTTTATGATTTCAACTTTAGGGAATTTAATATCTTTCAGGACATCGAAATGCGCATCATTTGTAACCAGAAGCTCCGCATTGCCACAAATGGCACAGTCCACGAATTTGTTATCATCGGGGTCCGCCGTAATCAGGTGATAGAAGAATGCAGGTTCGACTTTCTTTAGTTGCGGCACTGCAAGAATGGCATTGACAACAGCTTTTGCCACTTGAGGGTTTGTTTTGTTGCCAAGTATTTCCTCGTATTCTTCTACCACTTCGTTAGAAACACAGAGACAGACCTCACCCGTTAAGATATCAGTCCATACTCTATGATACGGGCTCATTGACGGCAATACCGCCAACAGGCAATTGGTATCAAGAACAATTGTTCTCATACTATTTCTGTGCATGGGAATAAGGAGTTCTCAAATGCTCGTTAAGGATGTTCTCTATATCGGCGATACCTAACTGATTGCTGGCAAAGTACTTGTCAATGGCAGTCTGGGCTTGCTCAGCTGCGGCGATTCTGTCAGATATGACCTCGAATGGTATCTTGCCTCTCTGTACAACAGCTCTGGCAAATACATTCATAGCTGCATTCGCACTTAGCCCGAACTGCGAGCAAAGAGCATCGAATGAATTCTTAAGATCTGAGTCCATACGGACAGTCATTGCAACTTGTGACATAATTTACATGGTTTTTCAAATGCAAATATAGTAATCATTTTTCACAATGATGTCAATTGATTGCAAAATGATTGCAAATATTCTATCAAATTGTGGAATCAGGCGAAGCTGAGGCCATCGCCAGTGGCAGAGACTTCAACCGTGCTGCCGCTGGTGAGCTGGCCGGAGATGAGCATGGATGCCAGATGGTTCACAAGTTCCTTCTGGAGGAGGCGCTTGATTGGCCTGGCTCCGAAATCAGGGTAGAAGCCCTTTGAACTGAGATATTCCATTGCCTTGCCATCGAGGTGAAGGATAATGTTCTTCTCTGCCAGCATTTCCTTGATTCCGTTAAGCTGGAGTTCAAGTATTCTCCTTATGTCCTCACTGCCGAGCTTGCTGAATATGATGGTTTCATCTATACGGTTCAGGAACTCGGGTCTCATGCTGCGTTTGAGCAGTTCGCTCACCTTCTCCCTCCAGCCGTTTTCCTCACGGGCGATTATGTCGCTTCCGAGGTTGCTGGTCATAATGAGAATCGTATTCTTGAAGTTCACGGTGCGGCCCTTGCCGTCGGTGAGCCTTCCATCGTCAAGCAGCTGGAGAAGCACGTTGAACACATCGGGATGAGCCTTTTCTATTTCGTCGAAAAGAACTACTGAATAAGGTTTGCGTCTTACGGCTTCTGTAAGCTGTCCTCCCTCATCGTAACCTACGTATCCCGGAGGCGCTCCCACGAGCCTTGTGGCGGCAAAACTCTCCTGATACTCGCTCATATCAATTCGGGTGATCATGTTCTCATCATTGAACAGGAACTCCGCCAGAGCCTTTGCCAGTTCTGTCTTTCCCACGCCTGTTGTTCCAAGGAAAAGGAACGAGCCAAGAGGCCTCTTTTCGTTCTGCAGACCTGCCCTTGAGCGTCTTACAGCATCACTGACTGCAGCGATGGCTTCGTCCTGGCCAACAACCCTTTTGTGTAGCTCCTCTTCTAGATGAAGCAGTTTCTCGCGCTCGCTGCTGAGCATACGCTTTACCGGAATGCCTGTCCATTTTGCAACCACCTCTGCAATATCCTCAGGATTGACCTCCTCGTTGATGAGCGGATTAGGGTTCTTTGCAATCTGTGCGGTAACTTCATCTATCGACTGCTGAAGCTTGGCTATCTTGCCGTACCTTATTTCTGCAACCTTGCCGTATTCACCGGCTCTTTCGGCCGCATCGGCCTGAATCTTGAGAGCATCGATCTCCTGTCTTGATTTCTGGACAGTATCAAGTAGCTTCTTCTCCCCTGCCCATTGCTCGTCAAGCTTGGTTTTCTCCGTTCTCAGACTTTCAAGCTGCGCTGAGATTTCATCGAGTTTAGGACTTTTGCCCTCACGTTTGATTGCTTCCTTCTCAATCTCCAGCTGCTTGATTTTCCTGTTGAGTTCATCAATAGGTTCAGGGACCGAATTCATTTCCAGCCTCAGTTTTGAAGCGCTCTCATCAATGAGGTCTATCGCCTTGTCAGGGAGGAATCTGTTGGTAATGTACCTGTGGCTCAAATCAACGGCGGCTATTATTGCATCGTCGGTGATTTTCACTTTGTGATGGTTCTCATATTTCTCCTTGAGCCCCCTGAGTATGGAGATGCTCTCCGCCACGCTGGGCTCATCAACCATAACCATCTGGAAACGCCTCTCCAGAGCCTTGTCCTGCTCAAAGTATTTCTGGTACTCATCAAGTGTTGTTGCGCCAACAGTCCTGAGCTCGCCCCTTGCCAGAGCAGGTTTCAGTATGTTTGCGGCATCCATTGCTCCGCTGGTCTTGCCTGCGCCAACCAGAGTATGAATCTCATCTATGTAAAGGATAATGTCACCGTTGCTGGCCACAACCTCGCTCACAACGCCTTTCAAGCGTTCCTCAAACTCTCCCTGATACTTAGCGCCTGCTATGAGCGCACCCATATCAAGGCTGTAAACCTTCTTGTCCTTGAGGTTCTGGGCAACATCACCGTTCACTATTCTCTGTGCCAGGCCCTCTGCTATGGCTGTTTTTCCAACGCCGGGTTCTCCAACGAGAATAGGATTGTTCTTTGTTCTCCTGCTCAATATCTGGAGCACCCTCCTTATCTCTTCATCCCTGCCTATCACAGGATCGAGCTTGCCCTGCTGGGCCCTCTGGTTCAAATCAATTGCAAACCTGCTCAGAGCGCTCTCCTGTCCGTTTCCATTGTTTGAATAATTTCCATTCATATCACTGTCCTCCTGTTTATATTCTGTTATGCCTGTTGCCAATCGTTTTCCTCTTTGGGAAATGCTCTCAACAACGCAGCGCAATGGATTCAATCAAAAGGACTGCCAAAGCGGAGTATAATGCCAAAATGGCATATATAGATTATCAACTAACTGATAATCTGCATATTTGGCTTAATATCACTTAACAGTTCAAGTATCTTTTCTGTAAAGTCTTTATGTGAAAGGATATTTTCCAGAGCAATGTGCATTCGGTAGCACCAGCAATTGCCTGAATCTGCGGGATCATTGATTCTTTCTTTGTACGGATCGGCAGCACGGATCCGTTCATCAATTGAAAACCAGTCCTGCAGCGGAAGTATGCAAAGCATTGAAGGAGATGCAAGATGCTGCGCAACTATTCTTTTGCAAAGTTCAGAGCTGCAATCCTTATCGGCAATGACACCACTGCAAACCGGTTCATCGGCCAGAAGAAGTCCATGCAGATAGCGCTCCCGCTTTTCAGGAGCCAGTTCCGCCCACCACAGGCGCAACGGCGGCATATCGTGGGTGGAAGTGGTGCAGACACTCAGATAAGGATATTCACAAGGCCTGTCAAATTCCCTGAACGCGGTCTTTGGCATACGCTGTACCTCCAGGGAAAGCAGATTCAACTGCTTCATGACCTGCGGCACGGAATCGGCCAGCATGCCCAGGTCCTCCCCGCAAGCCAGCATTCCGCTGGAATATATCAATTCAGGCAGTTTGAGCAAGGCCTGATATTTCCAGAAATCATTGTGCCGTCTGTAGAAATAATCGTTGTAAAGCTCCTTCAAACGTTTCCTGAGGCCTTCGCTCAAGGATTCGAATGTTTCACATCGCTGCAAAGCAATGCGAGGATGCCAGAAGCCCCTCCTGTGGGGATCCTTAACGAACAGCTCCTTCAAAAGAGTCCTGAAGGATGCAGCGGCATTCCGTTTTGTAAGGCCATCGCTGTAGAAAGGGGTGATGATATCTGAAAGCTCCCTGGTGGAAAAAGGCAGAGCCGGGCTGAAATGGCCTTTCAAGGCGCTGGATTCGCAAGCAGGTATCTCCCAGATGCGGAAAAAGCCAAGTATGTGGTCTATGCGGAAAGCGTCGAAATACTCCGACATTTTTCTCAGGCGGGCCTTCCACCAGGCATAATTGTCCTTTGCCATAGCCTCCCAGTTGTATGTAGGGAAGTTCCAGTTCTGGCCTTCCAGAGAGAAGTCATCGGGCGGAGCACCGCACTGCGAGTCCATATTGAAAAGTTCAGGATGACACCAGGCATCCACGCTGCACCGGCTCACTCCTATTGGCAGATCGCCTTTAATGGCAACGCCCTTTGAATGAGCATATTCCACAGCTTCCTTGAACTGCAGATGTGCAATATACTGCACAAAGCAATGAAAATCCACAGAGGTCTTGTTCGCCTTGGCGTACTTTGCCGCTTTAGCTGAACTGTACCGTGACAAGGACTCCCATCTGTTGAAATCAGCGGTACCACAGGCATCCCTCAATGAACAGAAAACGGCATAAGGCAAGAGCCAGGACTCATTGTCTTCAAAGAACTTGCGATAGCTCTCCGTTCCAAGCACCCTTTCCCCCATGGCAGCATAAATCCTTTTCAGGAACTTTATCTTTGCCCCATTCACTTTTTCATAATCCACCTGCGACAGTTCATTCAGCTCTATCTGCTGTCCGGCATATTCCCCGGACCAGCCTGTATCTTCGAAGTTTCCTGCAGATGCCGTACAGGAACTGCAGAAGCTCCAGGCCTGAGGTATATTTATGAACTGCGGATGGAGTGCGAATGCCGAGACTGCATTATAGGGCGAGGAATCATCCCTGGTTCCGCTCTGTGTTGTATCATTAAGCGGCAGAAGCTGAATGATACTCATTCCACAGCCTGAAGCCCAGGCCGCAAGCAACTTCAAATCAGGGAATTCACCTGTTCCAAAGCCATCAACGCTTCTCAATGAAAAGAGCGGAACAGCAACACCCGCTCCTCTGTAGCCTTGCTTGTCAAACGCTTTGAAACCGTGCTCGTTCTGGAAGACATTGCTTCCGGAAGGCTTTTCAATCCACGAATCGCGGAGCAGCGAACTTTCAACAGCTCGGAATTCATGCCAGCGCCACTCAACTCTGCTGAGAATACCATCCTTAACCACCTTGTATCGGTAGTTCAGAGGTCTCAGCCCCTTGAGCAAGGGCACATCAATCTCAACGGACCATAATCCGCCAGGCCCGTAATTCATGGGAAAATCCCGCTCCGGCATTTCCAGAACGAGATTTTCTCCCCAGACTGTATGGTATTCTATTTCAAATCTGATCACAGACCGAGTTTCTTGCGGATATCCTTTGGTATGCAGTCCTTGTGTACAAGGTAGCAGATTGTGTTGGCCTTCACGTACTCCTCAGACATGTAATGGTATCCGTCTGAATTGCGGCGCAAGCCCCAGGAATTCTTTGTAATGTAGTATTTCACACCTTCCTGGTCCTTTGCTATACCAACAATATGCTCGATATGGTCATCCTCAAGATCGAATGTCACGAATCTGTACTGGCGGTTCTCCTGAGTAACCTTTATCTCCTTGCATCTGGCAGGAATGGTTTCAGAATGCTTGATATCGAAATCAGTGTTCAATGCAATGCTCTTGCTGAAATCATATCCGTTGTTGGAAAGGTCACCGTCCCATGAAACAGAAGAACCCATGTTTATAGCATTGTCAATGACAGCCATGAATTCGTCCAATGGAAGGTTGTAAAGCAGCTTGTGGTCCCAGTTGTCAGGTACCTCAACAGGAATCTGCTGATAGAAAGGATGATGTGAGAAGCTTGTAAGCTCCACATAATCGTCAAGGTTTAGACCAAGGCTCTTGAAGAAAGTCATTGGGGTGTATTCCTTGCCGTTGTAAGTGAATTTTTCAGGAATATCGCCAAGATATGAGTCAAGTGCAGCAGCAAAAACATTTGCAGGATATCCTGCTTCCTTCTCAACTGCAAGATTGCTCAGTTCCTTCATCCATTTTGTAAGATTCTCGTGATAATGGCGTCCGGTTGGAGAAACATAGCTCATTCCCGGATAGACGTTCTCAGGCACGCAACCATATTTCTTCCAGATATTTATAACCATATGAGGAATGCTGCCTGTGCTTACGCGGCCTTTACCGTGACGGAGATAGTTGTCGTATGTTCTCTCCATGTAGTTCCACCTTACGGTGAACATCTCTGAAAGGTCAAGTGCAGGACCGCCCTTTCTCATGATTTCACTCTCAAAGAAAGAGGTGGTTCCAAAGCACCAGCAGGTACCTGATGAACCCTGATCCTTGACCGGAGTGGCAGGATTGCGTTTAACGTCGGTGAACTTGTACTCATACTGAGCAAAAGCCGAGCCTGCAAAAAGGCACAGAGCCAGTGTTATAATCAAAGATTTTTTCATATCCGTTCAATTATTTGATACCGAGTTTCGCACGTATCGCCTTAGGAATGCAGTTCTTGTGAACCACGTAGCATATTGTGTTGCCCTTGACATATTCCTCCGACATGTAGTGATATCCGCTGTCGTTGCGGGCGTTGTACTGGCTTGAAGTCTTGCCAGCGCCCCAGGAGTTCTTTGTAATGTAGTATTTGACGCCTTCCTGATCCTTTGCAATACCAACAATATGCTCGATATGGTCGTCAACGAGCTGGAATGTCTCGAATCTGTACTGGCGGTTCTCCTGTGTCACCTTGTCCTCAACGATTCTTTTCTCAATCTGTGCGGTATGCTTGAGGTCGAAGCTTGTATTCAGCGAAATCTCCTTGTAGAAATCATATCCTGTGTCTGTGAGGTCACCGTCCCAGGCAACTGTGCTTCCCATATTGATTGCGTTGTCAATGACTGCCATGAACTCGTCCAATGGAAGATTGTACATAAGCTGATGATCCCAGTTGTCAGGAATCTCAAGAGGTATTCTCTCATAGAAAGGATGATGGGTGAAGCTTGTAATCTCCACATAGTCATCGAGATTGATTTTCAAGCTCTCGAAGTAGGTCTTTGGAGTGTATTTCTTTCCCTTGTACGTGAAGTTTGCAGGATACTCACCAAGATAGGTATCAAGAAGCGCATTGTAAATCTTCTCAGGATAACCCTCGTGCTTCTCAACTGCAAGCGCGCTGATTTCCTTTATCCATTTTGAAAGATTGCCGTGATTGTGTAGTCCGTTAGGAGAATGATAGCAGATGCCGTGATAAACCTCCTCCGGAACACAACCGTATTTCTTCATTATGTTAATGGCCATGTGTGTGATGCTTCCAGGACCCACATTGCCCTTGCCGTTTCTGAGATAGTTGTCCTTTGTTCTCTCAATGTAATTGCATCTTACGGTGTACATCTCTGAAAGGTCAATATCCTCAGGACCAATCTTTCCACCGCTGAGTCTTATGACTTCGCTCTCAATGAAAGAAGTTGTTCCAAAGCACCAGCAGGTTCCCGTAGCGGCCTGATTCTTCACTGATGTTGCGGGATTGCGCTTTACATCGGTGAACTCATATTTGTACTGTGCATGGAGGCTGCATGAAATCATGCAGAGGAACAATGCAACAAAAAATGTTCTTTTCATATCCTGAAGCTTGAATTAGTTGATACCCATTTTCTTTCTGAGCTCCTTTGAAAGGGCTGCCTTAGGAACAACGATGTTCATGGTCTTGTATTTCACGAACGGGAAGCTTGCATACCAGTTTCCTTTGTACTTGCTTGAAGTTCCCCATGAGTTCTTCACCATGAAGTACTTGTTACCGTTCTGATCCTTTGCGATACCATATATATGCATGCCGTGGTCATCTGTTGTCTCCTTGCGGTCCAGACCTTCCTGCCTCATTTCCTGTGTTACGTTCAGCTCAGGACCCGGAGCGTTGAGATTGTTCAGAGCCGCTGCCTTTGCCTTTGGATCAACGCCAATCCATCTTGCCTCGTCGGAGCCTGCCTCGTTGGCCTTCACGTCCGCCACTACAGCAATACCGTTTCTTGTGAAGCCTGCTTCAGAAACATCGGAACCCCAGGCGATTGTGTAACCGTTCATTACCACATCCTCCATAATCTGCATGAATTCGTCTAAAGGAAGGTTGTATGAAGGGGTGTTTCTCCAGTTGTCGGCAACTTCCATTGCAAACCAGGTATAGAACGGATGATGTGTGAAAGAAGTGAGTCCTACATAATCACTGCTCTTGATATCAAGTTTGGCTGCATACTCCTTAGGAGTGTATTTCTTGCCATCGACAGTGAAAGAAGTTGGAATTTCACCGAGGTAAGCCGCCTCAACAGCCTCGAATCCTCTGTGCCATGCTGTGGAAAGTTTCCTTGAAGAAGCCCTTACTATGGCATCAACGTATGCTCTGAGAACTGAGCTGAGCTCGCTGTGCGAATGCCTGTCTGAACCGTAGTTCAAGCCTGGCATCTCCGAGTTAGGGCAAATACCGTAAGCATCAATGACCTCAAAGACATCGCCGAAGTCGGAGCCCTGTGCAAAGTTGATATGACCGTCTGTCCTTACATACTTCACGGCCTTGTCTGAATAGGCCTTGGAAACAACGAACATTTCGGAAAGATCGAGCGTGGTGTCTGCCAGACCTTTTCTGATACATTCGCTTTCAATGAAAGAGATGGTTGAGAAGCACCAGCAGGTACCTGTACTTGCCTGGTTCTTCACGCGGGTTACCGGATTGGCTTTCACTGTTGTGAACTGATAGCCCTCCTTCTTGTTCTCATCCTTCTTTGCAGCATCCTGCGCCCATGCACCTGAAATCATTGCGCATGCAGCGATTGTCAGTGCCAAAAATTTGATTTTCATAATGCTTTTATTAATTGATTTGTTTGTTATTTCCATTTTATGCCAATAAGGACATATACCAAACAAAATTAATAAAAACAATTGAAAAACCACTATTTTTCTGCCACAATCATCACTTTGGAGCCATTTGAGAGCGTTGTGAAGAAGATATGCTCAGCGGCGGACTCCCTGGTTCCCGTTGCCGCCACAAGTGCATTCGTACTCATAGGGAAGTTGCGCGCGGTGACTCCTGCATCCGGATATTTTCTGAAAGCCTCCTTCAAGGACTTTCTGGAGAATGGAATCACCTCCAGAATCCTGTACCGCCTGCCCTGATATTCTCCTTCTGCACGGCGATGGTCACTGACATCCGCCGGCTTCAAACCCTCTTCACTTACAAACAGATAGCTTGAAGAAGCAAGTTGCAGCAGGCCGAATTGTGAGGCCTGAAGGGCTGCCGCACCGCTCTTCAGAACAGATTTGCCGGGCTCGAAGAGAAAGCGGTAATGTCCGTTGAGCAATTGCCGGCAATCGGCAAGATTCGCAGAGCATCTCTGTCCAAGCGGAAATTCAAAAACCTGAGCCTCATACCTTTGATTCAATCCGCTTTTGCCTGTTTCAAAATTCATAGTTGACAAGTTCGCGGCAAATACCTCAACATCTGTCCGGATATCCGAATTGTTTCCATTGAGCAGCATCAGCAGTTCCTTGCAGTCATTGTCAACACTCACAACATGAATCTGAACAGTTTCCGGCAATTCGCGCAGAAGCTGGCTGATATCCGCCATAGGGCTCACCTTAACAAGCAGATACGAGCATTTGCCGAGCAGTTTTTCCTTCATTGTGAGAATGTCGGGCGTGTATTCGCTCAGTACCACCAGTTTCTTTGAACTGTCGGATGCGCTTCTTCTGGCCGGATCAACGAATATGAAATCGTAGTGAGTTTCACCCATAAGTTCATCCAGATTATCCGCTGCAATTTCGCAATTGCGGAATTCAATCAACGGCGCAGCGCCCTTATTCAATGCCGGAACCAGCACCTTGAAATTTTCGCGGGCGGATTCATAAAGCTCTGTATTGCGCTCAACGTAAAGGAATGAACGGCATAATGAACTCAGGAACAGCGAATCCACACCCATTCCCCCGGTCAGATCCGCAGCCCGCAAGCCGCCGCATCCGCAGGGGAAGAGACCTTGCACAAGCATACGTTTATAGGAGGCTGTGGCCTGGCTGCTGCATTGCTGGACGCTGAGCATTGAAGGATAAAGAAGTTCAGGATGCTCGTACCACAGAGGCAGTTTCCTTTCAATCCTGGAACGGGCCTCAATGGCATTGACCAGCCTTGAAGGGCAACGCTTCAGGCGCAAGGCATTCACATCCGCCCTTGAGTTCTCAAGCACGAAACTGCACTCCTGTTCATTCAGCAATTCATTCTCCACTGGTCAATAATTTCTGGTGAGTTTCAGGAAGCGGCTTATGAAAAGGACACCGGCTGCTGCCAGTCCTGCCATAAGGCCTATAATCACACCCCGGGGGCCCATCTGGGCCTGAACGGCAAGGATATACGCACAGGGCATTCCAATTATGTAGTACGATATGAAAGAGCAGAACAATGGTATCTTGACATCCTTCAATCCCCTGAGGGCACATATACCGGACAGCTGCGTGGCATCAAAGACCTGATATGCAGAAACAAGGACAATCAGATCGGCCGCCAGCGCTGCGGCGTGCGGTTCCGACACGAAAATGTATGGTATGGCTTTCCTGAATATTATGAAAACTATGCCGCAGCACACCATGAAGAAAAGCGCCAGGTGCAGGGCGGCGAAGCCGGCCTTGCGGATATGTTCGAACTTGCCCTCACCAACCCAGGTGGACACTCTTATGGTTGAAGCCTGACCGACTCCCATTGCTATCATATATGTGGCAGTGCTCATCTGGTCTGCAATGTTGTAAGCGGCAATGGCCGTTCGCCCGAACCAACCGCTTATGAAAGCGCTCACACTGAAAACCACTCCTTCCAGCAATCCATGGAAACCTATTCCGGCGGATTTGGAAATAACGTCCCTTGCGCCGTCCGCAATTTCCGCTCCGCTTATCCTTTCACTGACCATCGCTGTGGAAAAACGTTTTCTTGCGCACTTGGAGAGGTAAACCATTACAGGAGAATATTCCTTTCTGCTAATGAAGATGATCCACAGGGCGGCAGCTCCGGCAACCCGGCTTATAAGGGTGGCCCAGGCGGCGCCTGCAACTCCCATGGCTTCAAAGCCGCAATGCCCGTAAATCATGCACCAGTTAAGGAATATGTTGAGGACATTTATTCCAATAGTAACATACATGGGAATACGCGTATTGCCCAGAGCCTCGGAGAAAGACTTGAAAGTGAAGAACAGTGCAGTCGGTGGAATGGAAAGCACTATCACCCAATAATATGCCCTTGAGAATGGCAGTATGCCGGGATCCTGTCCCATGTATGGGAAGAAAGGCATCACGGCATAACAGAGGATAACCAGAACAACGGACAGTATGCTGTTTATCACTATTCCCTTTGCAAAGAACGAAGCAGCCTTGCGCGGACTGCCTTCTCCAACCGAATTCCCTATGAACGGGGTGATTCCGCAGCAGAATGAAATCAGGAAGAAGAAAGGAATCAGATATACGAAGATGGCAAACGAAGCTCCCGCAAACTCGCGGAGACCAACATGACCTATCATTATTGTATCAACAATGTTGGTTATGGTCTGCCCGAGCTGCGAAATGATAATAGGCACCGCAAGAGAAAGGTTTCTCCTGTAGAAAGGGATGTATGTCTTGAGAGCCGATATCACTCGAACCAAGGATTTACAAGAGCCTTGTAACCTGCCTTGAAGCTGCCGGCATCAACCGGCAGGACACCCTGCGGGGCAATGGCTCCGAACATGATCTTTGCAACAGCTATCTGATTGCTTGGTGCATTGGAATACGCAACAATAAATGCTTTGAAATTATTGAATCCCGGCATTCTGTCAATTGCGTAGGGATTGCCGAAATAGGCAACCGCCATATTCTGTTCCAAAGCCCAGGCCGAGAAGAAAGCCAGTTTTTCGGGATCTATACCATAGTTCCTCTGTGGAAGATTCTCCGTATAATGCACGCCAAGAATTACAGCCTTGTACTCCATAAGTCTCTGTTTCAGCGAGTCAAGTTCTTCCAGACTGGCATCCTTGGATATGTAGAAAGTATCTATGTCCGTGTATTTCATCAGTTCGCTTCCGAACACGTTCCTTGAAAAATCCTCCTTTGAAACCGTTCCTGCTCCAAAGCCAAGGTACGCCAGTTTATTTGGTGCCTTCCCGGGGTTCTTGTCCTGTACTGCAAGAGGATGGTGGGCAGGCTCCTTGAAAGGAAGCATTCCGGCATTGCTTACAACGGTCACGCTCCTGTCCGCAATTCTCTGGATAAGAGCCAGATGCTCAGGTCTCTGGTAATGTTCCTTTATGGCTTCAATATCAACGAACGGTGTGTAATCCTTATCGAACATTCCCAGTTTGGCCTTGAGTTCCAGCACTTTGCGCACGCGAGCATCAAGTTCATCCAATGAAAGATTCCCGCGGTTGAGTTCTTTCACGAGCAGGTCGAGCGCCTTTACAGGATCGTCGGGCATAAGAAGTATGTCGGCTCCGGCGCTGTATGACGCCAGGCATACTTCGTCCGGCTTCCTGTCTTCGGCTATGCCGTCCATACCAAGCGCATCGGTGATTACTATGCCATTGTAGCCCATCTTTTCTTTAAGCAGACCTGTGATTATGGGATATGAAATTGATGCAGGCGTTCCGCTTTCATCGAGCGAAGGCACACTCAGATGTCCTATCATAACCATATCAACCCCCTCAGCACACAGGCGTTTGAAAGGATACAGTTCCATTTCGTCAAGTCTTTTGCTGTCGAACTCCAGCACCGGCAGTCCTTTATGCGAATCCACGTTGGTATCGCCGTGGCCCGGGAAATGCTTGGCACAGGTAAGGATTCCGGCATCCTGCATTCCCCTCATGTAAGCTATGCCCCATTGAGACACTTTCTCCTTGTCCTGACCGAAGGAACGTGTATTTATCACAGGATTCTCCGCATTTATGTTAATATCAATGTCAGGAGCGTAATTAACCAGCACATTGGTTTCCCTGCATTCACGTCCCACAGCCTTGCCCATTTCATAAACCAGTTCATCGCTTATGAGGGCGCCGAGCTGCATCTGACGCGGATAGAACGGATATTCAGGATATCTCATTGAAAGGCCCCATTCGCCATCGGTTGTGATGAGCAGAGGCAGACCGCTGTTTCTCCTGTTAGGGAGAGCAACCTTCCTCTGAAGCTCATTCAGCCTTGCAAGCGAAGGACCGGCAGGATCATCATCAAGAATGATTCCCCCCACCCTCTCTTTTGAGACAAGATGATTCAGTTTTTTCACTGACGATGGTTTCACATCCTCAACCTTCATAACCACTATCATAAGCTGTGCGAACTTCTCCCTGGCTGTCATTGAAGACATCAGCTTTTCAATATGCTCCGCATAATCCTGCGGATTACGGAACTCGAATTCCTTCTCCCTCTCCCTGAGACCCGAAGCGGAAGCGCTCCCGACACTTGAAACAACCATCACACAAACTGCAAGCGATAAAAGACCTTTGTAAAACTTCATGGAATACTAGAATTTGCTGAATTGTTCCCTCATAGCGGCAATGCATTCAGTTGCGTTGCTGCCTGTTGCACCAAAATAGAATTTGATTTTAGGCTCCGTGCCTGAAGGGCGTACCGTTACAACGCTTCCATCGGCGGCAAAGAATCTCAGGACATTGGACTTTGGAAGACCGGTTGCCTCAGTATTGTAATAATCAATGACTTTCACAACTGGCTTTCCGGCTATCTGTGCAGGAGGATTGTTCCTGAG
>NZ_JBAELF010000100.1:0-4589 GCF_056211015.1 Candidatus Egerieousia sp. | reverse complement strand
ATTGATAAAATAGCTTGGAGAAAATGCAGTTACACCGGAACAGGCAAAACCGTCCGGACACAGCAAAGCCACGGTCCTGAAGCCAGAACCGCCGCGGAAATTACGCAAACTGTTGATTAATAGATAATTATACCCCCCCCCCTCAGATTCCGGGCGGGAACGCAAGAATTATATGTGCCTGAAATGCCCATAATTGGACAAATATACGCACTCCATTTCATTTGTGCAAAAAATCTTCTTGCATTTGTGAAATCTGCAAGTTAATTTTGTGGCTTATGGAAGCACGGACCGCATAGGCATCAACTTTGACTCCGCCACACGCAACATAGACAAGGTTCTCGTGGGCTGAATTGTATCAACCGTAAATCCTTACGGATATTACAAATCAAAGTTTGACAATCTCATATTCTCTGTTGCCAAGACCTATCTTTGCGGCATGGTCCAGCTGGGCGCGCCACTCGGATTCAGGAGTTGAGTTCTTGAAATGGTCATGATGATCAACGAAACCCTCCTTGTGAATATTCTCATAGAGCTGGCTTCCAGGCATAGGCTTTGCTGCAAGAGCCGCATCAACGCAGGCCTGGTCAAGAGCGAGCGGGTCGAATGAAGCGAACATTCCAATGTTAGGGAGAATAGGAACGTCGTTCTCGCAGTGGCAGTCACAGTTAGGTGAAACGTCAATTATGAGTGAAATGTGGAACTGAGGTCTGCCGTCAACAACAGCCTTAGCATATTCGGCCATCTTGCAGTCCAGATGTTTGTTGGCGTCATAGTCCCTGTACTCTATGGCATCGAAGTTGCAGGCGCCAAGGCAGCGTCCGCAACCAACGCAATTGTTCAGGTCAATGCCCATCTTTCTGGTTTCCTCATTGTAAACCAATCCATTGTTGGCGCATTCCTTCTGACATCTTCTGCAACCGCGGCACTTATCCTCGCGAACAACCGGTTTTCCGTTGCAGTGCTGGTCCGCCTTACCTGCCCTTGAACCGCAACCCATTCCAATATTCTTTATTGTTCCGCCGAAGCCGGCTTCCTCGTGGCCCTTGAAATGAGTGAGCGATATGAAGATGTCGGCGTCCATGATTGCGCGGCCTATCATTGCCTTCTTGATGTATTCTCCGCCTTTCACCTCAACTGAAACATCATCCGTTCCCTTGAGGCCGTCGCCAATCAATATAGGACAGCCTACCGTGATAGGAGTGAAACCGTTCTCCCATGCGCAGTAAAGATGCTCGAGCGCATTCTTCCTGCTTCCCGGATACATTGTGTTGCAGTCCGTGAGGAAAGGCTTGCCACCAAGTCCCTTTACAACGTCAACAACGGCACGGGCCCAGTTAGGACGGAGGAAGCTCATGTTCCCAAGCTCCCCGAAATGCATCTTTATGGCAACGAACTTGCCATCCATATCAATTGAACCTATTCCTGCTGTACGAATAAGTTTCTGAAGTTTCTTTGTAAGACCGTCGCCATAGGCAATGGTTCTGAAATCAGCGAAATAAACCTTTGATTTTTCCATATTCAATATTTTTTGTTTACAAATTTAGCACGGAGCCTTCAAAATAGCAATAGGTCTGCCGTTCCGGATAATAATGGCTAAATTTGCATTATTCCAATTATCATTGATTAAAACTTTAAACATTAATGCAGTTATGATGAGCAATATTACACCAAGCATAAAATATATAGGCGTTGACGACCTTGACATTGATTTGTTCGAAAGCCAGTACGTGGTTCCTGAAGGAATGTCTTATAATTCCTATCTTATTGAAGATGAGCATATTTGTATAATGGATACAGCGGACGGCCGCAAGGCTGAGAAAATGCTTGCCAACTTCTTTCCCGCTTACGATTTCAGTGGCAGAACCATCGCTGTAAAAGATGGTGATACATTGAATCTGGGTGAGCACAGCCTCAAGTTCGTGGCTGCTCCTATGGTTCATTGGCCTGAGGTTATTGTAAGTTATGACAGCAAGGACAAGGTTCTCTTCTCTGCAGACGGTTTCGGAAAGTCCGGTGCTCAAGGAGAATCTGGCTTACTATATCAATCTTTACGATATCTGGTCAAAGTACGAGGCCGAGACAAACGGAGTTCTCGTTGCATACGCTTCAATACACGGTGGCACCAGGGCCGTTGCCGAAAAAGTTGCACAGATGCTTGAGAAGAAAGGCCTTGAGAAGGTGTCAATCATGGATCTCAGCCGTTGCGATATGGCTGAAGCCATTGAGGATGCTTTCCGTATGAGCCGCCTGGTTGTGGCAGCATCGAGCTACGATGCCAGCGTGTTCCCTCCAATGTATGATTTCGTGCATCACCTTGCCATCAAGGGATATCAGAACCGCAAGGTTGCAATCATTGAGAACGGTTCCTGGGCACCTTCAGTGATACGTGCGCTCAAACCTATGTTCGAATCAATGAAGAACATTGCCCTGATTGAACCTATGGTTACCATCTGGAGCCGCATGAAAGAGTCGGATATCCCTGCTCTCCAGCAGCTTGTTGATGCAATTGCGAAATAAATCTTCTGACTATTCATACAAAGCAGTAGTGATTGTTTGCAAACAATCACTACTGCTTTGTCATAAGTCTCTCCGCCAGCAACTGTGCGAAATCCTTTACAGGGACAGGTGAATGCTTGGAGTAGGTGGTCAGGCACAACGGGCAGGCGGTGATTATGCTGTCCGGAGATTCAGCCATGAGGTTCTCAACCGAATGCTCGGTTATATGTCCTCTTTCTTCATAATTGAGAGTAAGACTGCCTACCGAACCTCCGCAGCAGATGCTCTGAGCACGTTCCTTGGCGGCTTTCACAAGCTTGCCGGCACAAGCTATGGCCTCACGGGGTTCCTCATAGATTCCACAACCACGGCCTAGATCGCAAGGATCGTGATATACATATTTCAAGCCGCTGCGCTCGATTCTCAGACGTTTTTCCTTGATAAGTTCGTTGAAATACTCGGTGTAATGCATCACGCGTACGCCTTCCAGCTCATATTTCTCCCTGAACATCCTGTAACAGATAGCACAGCTTACAAGCAGAATCCGGGCACCGCTTTCCTTGATTATCTTTGTATTGGCCTCAACAAGCTGGGCGGCCTGCTGCAATCTTCCGGAAAGAAACAGCGGTCTTCCGCAACAAATGCTGCGGTCCCTGTCCATGTTTGACCAATCAACGCCAGCGACATTGAGCAGTTTCTCCACGGAAGTTCTCACAACAGGTGTAAGTGAACTCATGCAACCCGCATAATAAAGCACTTTCTGTGATGCGATATTCTGTAAAACCTGTTCAGAACTGCTTCCAAGATTCATGATTTTCTGGCCTATGCTTTTCACGGAACCGCCTATGCTCTTCACGGAGCCGCCAATGGTTGTGACTATTGTCCTAACCGCACCGGCTGTCTCCTTTCCAACAAGACCGGCACCATCTCCTGTGGCAGGCATCTGCAAGGCACCGCTGACACCAAGATACGAGAAATCAGGTGAGATATTGTAATGCTGAGCGCTTCTGTAGGCAAGCCTGAGGTCCACGGCATCTATCTGGATAGGACAGAGTGTTCCGCATTTTCCGCACATCAGACATTTCTGAGCTATTTCAAGACTGCGCTGCGCATTGTTCCTCTTGTACTGACGGACCAGATATACCGTAGCATCCTTTGACCTTTTGTGCAAACCCATGGGGCAGGCATCAATGCATACTCCGCAGCTTGGGCAGGTGAACATCTGCGCACGTGCAAAGCCTCTGTTATGAGAGCGCACCTTTAGCCCGGCATTCCTCATAGGAATGAGAAGTATCTCTGTAGGGATGTGCATATACCTTGTGAACGGCAGACAGACCAGGAACAATCCGAGATCTATTGAATACGCCCACCAGGCGATGGTAATGTTCTCAGGGTTATGCATGAAACTGCTCAACAGCCAGTTAATTGGAACAGTCATAAAACTTCCTCCGGCAACTCCGGCAGTAAAGCCTTCCGCTATCCACCTCAAAGGGAATATGAGCCACAGGCTGTACAGCCCTATATGGTCCAGCAGCGTAAGGCGGGTGGTTCTCTTCATGCCCAGCGCCATTGAACGGAACCTCTTGAATATTGCCAGGCCTATGCCAATCAGCACAACAAGCAGGAAGAAGTCCATGAGGAAGAAGAACAGGGCTCCTCCAACAGTTGCGCCATTCACCTGCATGAAGTATCTGAAGAAGATAGGATAATATACAAGATGCATTCTCTCAGGTATATAGAACCAGGTCTCTATATGTCCCAGCACTATGAGCATGAACCATCCGAAGGCTATGCTCGAATGCATGAATCCGAGCAGCACATTCCTTTTCCATAGCTTCACGTGAATGAGACAGTCAAGGAACATATCCTTGAGATTCTTCACAATTCCGGTAGGCGTAAAAAAGAAGGTTGTAAGCTTGGCCCTTTCCTCCTTGTCAAGCTGATATAATATTTTCGCCAATCCCCAGAAGCAGTAAAGCAGCACGAACACCATTCCGCAAAGGAAGGGCAGAACGAACGGGGCGAACGCTTCCAGAACTCTTTCCTGCATCATAATCACTGAATATTATAAATTTTCTGAATGCTGAGAATCA
>NZ_JBAELF010000099.1:0-3622 GCF_056211015.1 Candidatus Egerieousia sp. | reverse complement strand
ATGGGCGTTCCGTGAAACAAACAGACTTGCAACAATCTACTGGGACAAGACACGCAAGGTTCTTGAGCCTTGGCAGAGCAATTTCGAGAAACTTATGATGATGGAGAACAAGGTGATTGAGCAGGAGGCTGCACAGCTTATCAAGGACGGCAAGGACGACCAGGCCGCCGAGCTTCTCAACACTTACAACGATTCCTTCTTCACAATGGTTTCAGGCAAGTGGAAGGAACTCAAGGCAAGGATTCTTGAGATATTCGTAAGAAGCATGTAACTGAAAGATTGACTTTTATAATATCATTTTCAAATGAAGCAGTATTTAAGACCACCATATCTGAAAGAGGGTGACACCGTATATGTAATGGCTGTGGCTTCTTCTCTTACCGAGGAAAGCCGCAAGTCAAGACGCTGGATTGACCTGTATGAGAGCTGGGGACTCAAGATAAAGACCGGCAGGCATCTGCTTGATGCGCTTCCGGGCGAGTTCGCCGGCAAGGATGAGGACAGGGCGGCTGATTTGGAGGCGGCTCTGAAGGATCCTGAGGTAAAGGCCATAATTTCTTATAGAGGTGGATATGGAACCATGCGTACAATGGATGTCATGGACACAAGCCTGTTCAAGAAATATCCTAAATGGCTTGTTGGTTTCAGTGACATTACAATTGCCCATGCAGTTCTCCAGGATATGGAGTTGGAGTCAATCCACGGCATAATGCCAAGCCTTCTTGGAGAGGATTCCCTCCTTTCCGAGCAGACCTTGCACCAGGCTCTCTGGGGAGAGCTGGAGGGCTACAGGGTAGGTCCTCACAAGTACAGCAGACCGGGCCACGCACAGGGACGTCTTGTAGGCGGAAACCTTGCGCTTTATATTTCAACTCTTGGAACAGTATGGGAGAACAAGTTTGATGAGGACTCCATACTGTTCATAGAGGACATCACCGAGAGAATGTACACGGTTGACAGAATGCTGCGCACACTCAAGTGCGGCGGCAGGCTCGCAAAGCTCAAGGGCATAATCATAGGCCAGTTCTCAGAGATAGGAGGTGAGGATGAGTGGCAGAGGAAGGTTTATGACCTTATCAATGAATATACGGCTCCGCTGGGTATCCCTGTGATTTTCGGATTCCCTTGCGGTCACGAGCAGCCTACCTACAGCCTCTACATGGGCAGGGAAATCACCATCGATGTGGATGAGAATGGCGCTGAACTGAAATTCTTGTAAAATGGGTAAACTTTTTGACAGGCTTGCACAGGATTACAGGGTGAAGGAGGGGCTCAAGGCTTGCATAAACTGCGGTACCTGCTCCGCAATATGCCCTGCTACGGAATTTTACAAATACGACCCTAAGACAATAGTGAACATCGTACAGACAAAGGACGATGCTCAGATAGAGGAGCTGCTCAAAAGCGAGATGATATGGTATTGCGGTGAATGCATGTCCTGCCTTACCAGATGTCCGCGAAAGAACGCTCCCGGCCTCATTGTCATGGCCTTGCGTTCCTTGTCCATTGACATGGGCTATTTCGTGTACAGCGAGAAGGGCAGACAGCAGCTGCCTCTTACGCGCCGTATGCAGACCAATATCCTCAATTACGGCTATTGCGTTTATCCAAGGACTTTCCACTACGAGGAACATCCCGAGTACGGACTTGTAGGGAAATGGTTGAACGAGAATATGGAAACCATGTATGAGAGGCTTGGTGCGCATCTTGACCAGGTCGGTCCTGGAGCGCTGAGGAAGATTCCTCAGGAATCGCTCGACGAGCTCAAGGCCATCTTTGATGTTACCGGCGGCACGGAAAGAATGAAGATTGTGGAGGAGGCTTCACGCAAGGTTGCTGCCGAAATGGGCATGACACTCGAGGAACTTGAGGAGAAGTCATTCAACGAAACATCCGATGTCCATCTGAACCAATGATGGTAAGGAATTAACAAGTGAAACAACAGTATTAATGATATTTCAAGGAAAACAGAAGATTTGGTCCGAATACCAGAAGGATATTCCCGATGATCATTATTTTTATGTGAGGAGCTGCATAAGGCAGAGCTTTTTCCCCGCTTCGGAGAAGACTTTTCTGGATATCGTGAAGAACAGGCTCGGCAAGGACTTCTTTGAGACGCCGCATCATACTACCTGCGGAGGCATTGCTTATCATTCCGAGGCAATACCTCAGGAAACCATGATGACCATCATAGCCCGTCAGTTCGCACTTATGACGGAGAACGGCTATGAGAACTATGTGTGCAGCTGCATTACATCGTTCGGCCTTTATACAGAAGTCATGGAGGACTGGAGGAACTTTCCTGAACTTGAAGCCAGGATAAGGGAGAATCTCTGGAAGGCTACAAAAAGGGAGTTCAAGGTTCCGAAATACCTTGCCCATGCCAGCGATATCATTTACAAGTTCCGCAATGAGATAGCCGAAAGGGCAAAATACAGGCTTGTGAACAGATATACCGGCGAACCGCTCAAGGTGGTTGAACACATTGGATGCCATTATGCCAAGATGTTCCCGTCCAAGGGCGTGGGCGGTGCGGAATATCCTTACGTGCTTGCGGGAATGATAGAAAGCTGGGGCGGTGAGGTCATAGATTATCCGGAGAGAAGGCATTGCTGCGGATTCGGGTTCAGACAGTATCTGGTAAAGGCCAACAGGGGTTATTCAATGTCGAACACATACAAGAAGTTCGAATCCATGGAGCCGTTCGAGCCGGATATGATAATCACCAACTGTCCGGGATGCCCGTATTTTCTGGACCGCTGGCAGTATGTGATTGCAGAGCAGACAGGAAAGACTTACGGCAAGGATGGATATGGCATTCCTGTATTCACATACGAGGAGGTTGCCGGTCTGGTACTTGGATATGATCCCTGGGACCTCGGACTGCAGACACATCAGGTTGCCGTTGAGCCTCTGCTTGACAAGATTGGCATTCCTTACAAAGCTGAAGACAAATACAAGGGCGCAGGCGGAAAGATTATTGCACCGCCTGAGTTCCCTATGAATATAAAATGCTGCTAAGAGCGGCTGAACTTATTGATTATGAAAGAAAACGTAGTTGTGATTGGCGGTGGAGCCAGCGGTCTGGAAGCATCGCGCAGATTGAGGGACCTGGGTTACATTCCTGTTCTAATTGAAAAGGATGCATCTCTGGGCGGACATCTTGCACATTGGAACAGACTGTTCCCGCAGATGATAGCTGCCAGGGATGTCCTGGAACCGCTTATCTCCGATCTGGACGGTATAAAATACTTCACATCAACCGAGGTTGTGTCAATCAACAGACTCAAGGATACATACGTTGTGAAGTTCTCCAACGGACTTTCCGCACAGGTCAGGTGCATTCTGGTAACCACCGGTTTCCAGCTGTTCCCTGCTCAGAAAAAGCAGGAATACGGATATGGCATATATGACCGCGTGATTACCAACGCAGATCTGGAGAACTATTTCAATACGGGCAAGGATGAGCGCGTGATGAATCCGGAGGTTATAGGTTTCGTCCACTGCGTGGGCTCGCGTGATGAGAAGGCCGGCAACAGACAGTGCTCCAAGGTCTGCTGCGCCACGGCTGTGAAGCAGGCAATGGAAATAAAGGAGAAATTCCCTGATGCCGTTGTGTATT
>NZ_JBAELF010000098.1:0-23467 GCF_056211015.1 Candidatus Egerieousia sp. | reverse complement strand
CCCGAATATCTGCAGAGCTATCTGAACGAGTTCTGCTACAAGTTCAACCGCCGATACTTCGGTGACGGGCTCTTTGACAGGATGCTGCTGGCTGGCGTGGCCTACAAAAACGAATTTAGGTACAACATTAAGTAATCATTTAAAATAATATACAATGACATCAAAAGAATTGCATAACAGGGCATTTGTCCTTGATTCTCACTGCGATACCCCTTCAAGAATATGGGAGGGATATCCTTACACAGAAAAGAATACAACCAATCACGTTGACTTTGACAAATTGTTCAAGGGCGGTGTGGATGCTTCATTCTTTGCCATTTACACTTCAAACCTTCTTGAACCGGATGCAGCAACAAGAAAGGCTTTGCAGCTTATTGCTGCTACATACGATGCTGTTTACAAATATCCCGGCAAGGCAGCAATCGCCCACAGCGTTCAGGAAGCCCGCGAACTGAAGGAGAGGGGAATGCTTGCCATTTTCCTTGGAATGGAGAACGGATTGCCTATCCAGAAGGACCTGAGCCTTCTCAGACTGTTCTACAGAATGGGAGTGAGGTATCTGACACTCACACATTCACGTAATAATGACATCTGTGATTCATGTACAGGAAAGACTCCAACCTGGCACGGCGTAAGTCCTTTCGGTGTTGAAGTGATCAAGGAAATGAACCGGTTGGGAATGATGGTTGACGTTTCACACATTTCAGACGAGTCTTTCTATGACTGCCTCAAATACTCAAAGGCACCTATTGTTGCAACACACAGCTGCTGCAGGGCGCTTGCGAACCGTCCAAGGAACATGACAGACCAGATGATAAAGGATCTTGCAGCAAAGGATGGCGTCATTCAGATCAATTTCTATCCTGCTTTCATAAGCGAGAAATATTATGAGGAATTCAGCAAGGTTTCCGATGAATTCGAGGAGAAGGAGACCGCTTTCAAGCAGAACACTCAGGATCCTGAAATCAGAAAGGCATTCTTTGATGTACGTGACAGGCTGTTTGCCATTCCAAGGCCAGGTGTAAAGGACCTTGTTGACCACATTGACCACGCTGTGTCACTGGTAGGCCCTGAGCATGTAGGATTAGGTTCAGACTACGATGGTATTGAGATTCCACCTAAGGGATTGGAGGATGTGACAAAAATGCCTGCAATTACAGCTGAACTCAAAAGAAGGGGTTATTCAGATTCTGCAATCACTGGTATTCTCGGTGGTAATTTCCTCCGCCTGTTCTCACAGGTTGAGCAGATTGCTCATACATTGTAGTATACTACAAGATAAATGCTATGAGCCCCGAAGGTTGAACAAAACCTCCGGGGTTTATATATTATTTGTCTGCCAGTATATTGAGCCTCAGGAAGTTGAGCGCGTGGGAGGCAAAACGGTTTATGTTAATGTCGCGTCTTCCGCTGAAGCGGAACATCTTTGAGACCGTGAAATTCTTACCTGAAACTCCAACCCATACCGTTCCGGCCGGTTTCTCTGCACTGCCACCTCCAGGTCCTGCAATACCCGATGTGGCAACAGCATAATCGGTTCCCAGGAGTTTCCTAACTCCTTCGGCCATTTCCTCAACTGTCTGGCTGCTTACGGCGCCGTAAGTGTCTATTGTGGATTTTCTGACTTTCAGAGTGTTTATTTTCACACTGTTATCGTAGGATACAACGCTGCCCCAGTAATACCTTGATGCTCCGGCTATCGAGGTGAATAATTCCGCTATTTTTCCTCCTGTACAGCTTTCCGCGGTGGCAACGGTGGCGTTCCTTTCAAGAAGAATGTCTCCAAGAACCTTCTGGAGAGAATCCTCGCCGTATCCGTAGATGGCATCACCGATGATATCCTTCAATTTCTCAATCTGCAGGTCTATGGCTTTCTCGCCATCCTCCTTGTTTGTGCCGTAAATGGAAATTCTGAGCCTTACGCCAAGGATGGAGTTCGGCAGGTAGGCAAGGTGCATGTTATCAGGAAGGTTGGTTTCCCAATCCTCTATCATGTCTGAAAGAGTTGATTCCGCTATGCCGAACGTGCATATTGTCCTGTGACATATAGTGGCAAGATTGAAATGCTCCTGAATTGATGCAAGTATTTGTGGCAGAGCGGTTTCTGTTTCAAATGGCACACCAGGCATGGAGAACATGAGGGCTCCGTTGAGCTGGAATTCCATGCAGGGTGCAGTGCCAACCTTGTTTACAATAACCTTGCAGGTGTCAGGAACCCTGGACTGGTCACGGTTGATTGCGGACATTTCAATGCCTCTTGCAGCCAGAATACGGCTGTTCACGGCAAATTGCTCCTCGTTGTTGATATATGACCGGGCTCCTGTGAGTCTGGCTATTGTAGTCTTGGTAATATCATCCTTGGTAGGGCCGAGGCCGCCTGTGATTATCACAACATTGCTTTTTGATGAGCATCTGTTCAAGGTTGATTCAATCTCCTCTGCGCTGTCTGATGTTGAAATCATTTCAACAACCTGAACGCCAATGGATTCCAGGGCCTTTGCAATCATTGATGAATTGGTGTCAACAATCTGGCCTATCAGAATCTCATCGCCTATTGTGCATATTGTTGCCGTTGTCATTTTTCCTTTGCTTTTTCAGATAAGTATTTGTTTATCCTCCTTACGAAAGAAGGACCATTATATATGAATCCGGAGTAAACCTGTACCAATGAGGCTCCTGCATCAAGCATGGCCTTTGCATCTTCAGGCTTCATGATTCCACCTGAAGCAATTATAGGAAGTATTCCGTTTGTTTTCTCATGAATGTATCTGACAACTTCCAGGCTGCGTTTGAACAGCGGTTTGCCGCTCAGACCGCCGTTGCCAATGCTCCTGACGTATTCAGGATTAGTTTCAAGATTCGCCCTGGATGTGGTTGTGTTCGTTGCCACAACACCGTCAAGACCGCTAAGAAGCACCAGATCAATGATTTCGTCCATCTGTGCAAAACTCAGATCGGGCGATATCTTCAGCAGTATAGGCCTGTAATCATCGTAATAGTTTCTCAGCGTAAGTAGTCTGTCAATGATCTTTGAAAGATTGCCGATGTCCTGCAATTTGGTGAGATCCTTCACATTAGGGCAGGACACATTGATTACAAAATAATCCACGAAGTCGTACAGAAGCGAGAAGGACCTTTCATAATCGTCTGCAGCGTTTTCATTTGCAACTGTGGCATTCTTGCTGAGATTCGCACCTATGATGCAGTCAGGCTTATGCTCCTTTATATATTGTACTGCATATTTGACTCCACGGTTGTTTATGCCCATCCTGTTTATTATGGCATTGTCTGATTCCAGTCTGAAACATCTCGGCCTTGGATTCCCGTCCTGTGGCAGAGGGGTGAGGGAGCCGATTTCAATGAAACTGAAGCCGAACGGAGCGAAAAGATTGTACAAATCGCCATTCTTGTCAAATCCAGCGGAGAGTCCTACCGGATTCTTGAATTTTATGCCAAAAACCTCACGCTCAAGAGCCTTGGACTTGTGATTGAAGAAAAACGACAGAGTTTTCATTCCGAGAGGAATGTAACTGAGAGCCTTGAGTGCATATATGCTGGCCTTATGTGCGCTTTCCGGGCTGAGAAGGAACAGCAGTGGTCTTATTAATCTGTACATTGCAAATGGTCATTATTGCTTTACGGTGCAAAAATAACCATTATTTCATTTCCTGATATGTTCCGTCTGAAAAGAGTATGATAATCCTGCTTATTCTCCGTTCCCTGGAGCAAGGCTCCTTTTGAATATTCTCGTCTGCCTTTTCAGTATTCTCTTCTTTTACAGCGATGGGGAAGTCATCATCGTCTTCCTGAGTCTCGATTTGAACATCGGCAGCTGCGGCAGGAACTTGTGCAGGAACCGGAACCGATGCAGGAGTAGGAGCAGGTGTCTGAACAGAAGCTGGGGTTGTTGGCGCCGTGCCAGGGAAGGCCATGTTCTTGAAGGCTTCGCCCTTGCCTGTGATGAACCATTCAGCATTTACGTAGGGGAAAAGTGTGATGAATTTTGATATGAAATCATAGCTTGGTTTGTTCCTGCCACCAAGGATATGTGATAGGGCTGAACGCTGTATTCCCATCATATCTGCAAGCCTTGCTGCGGATATGTTCTTGAGGTCTAAAAATTGCTGTAAACGGTCTTTCATTTTTGTAAAAGAGTATTGTTACATATATTAACGTAACTTTTGTATACAAATATAGAAAAAAGATTTCCAACTTGTTGAAATATTGGCGAAAATATATGGTACGCTATATGATATCGATGTTTGTATTATAGTGCTAATATATTGGATATTAGTAATTTGATTAAGCAAGATACATTGATTTGGCCATATTTCTTTCATTTTTATACTAGTTTTACATATACAGAGCTCGACAGTACTCATCCAGGACTTTAATTTAAAGATATTATGTATTTTAAAATCAGATATTTACATATAGCGTTGTTATAGATTATAACAATTGTTATAATTATGATTTGCAATTATGTTATTTTGTTTAATAATGTAATCAGAATACTGTGGTGCATGCTATTTTTATTGCAATTATGTCAATATTTATTGTTTACGTATGTATATTACATTTGTAAACAAAATCGTAGAATCAATCGGAAGCACTTATAGGTACATTTATATATCTTTGCAGAAAAAATTGATTGTGGAGCCTGAAATCAAGATATCTGATTATAGTTACGATTTGCCTGAAAACCGTATAGCAAAGTATCCCCTTCCTCAAAGGGACTCATCAAAACTGCTTGTCTATGAAGACGGCAAAGTTTCTCATTCCATATTTCACGATATATCAACTTTCCTTCCAGAGAACTCTCTTATGGTATACAACAATACCAAGGTGGTTCCTGCCAGATTGTTTTTCCGTAAGGATACCGGGGCGGTAATAGAAGTATTCTGCCTGGAGCCGGTGCTGCCTGCCGATTACGCACAGTCATTCGCTTCGGTTGGATCCTGCAGATGGAAAGCTGTATTAGGAAACTCAAAACGCTGGAAAGGTGGAAGAATCTCTTTGATATGCGATTATAATACTGAATTGAATAACGATATCAATAAAGCTCAAGCTCTCAATCTTCAGGCGGAGCTGATCAGTAAAGGTGATGCCATGGCCAATGTGGTTGAGTTTAGCTGGGAAGGTGTATATACCTTCTCCGAGGTGCTTGATATCTGTGGAAGAATACCTATCCCGCCGTACTTGAACAGGGAGACCGAGCAGTCAGACATTGAGCGGTATCAGACTCTTTATGCGCAGATAAAAGGCTCTGTTGCAGCACCTACCGCAGGATTGCATTTTACCGACAGGGTGTTTTCCGACATAAAGAACAAAGGAATAGAGGAAATGAGTGTGTGTCTTCATGTAGGTGCCGGCACTTTCATTCCTGTAAAGAGTGAGTATATATCCGGCCACAAGATGCATACCGAACCGATATCGGTTACCAGGGAACTGCTGGTGAAACTTCTGGAGTACAAGCGCAGGGGCCGGGTGATAGCTGTTGGCACTACTTCAACCAGGACACTGGAATCGCTGTATTACTTCGGTGTTCATTGCATAGAAAGAGGGGAGCCGGGTTCAGTGGAGCAATGGGAACCGTACTCTGAAAATGAGAATGTTGAGTGCGCAGATACTTGCACAGGAGGGCTTCTTCATGGTATCAGTGTCGAAGACTCCCTGAGTGCAATAATCGGCTACATGGATAGAAACGGAATTACGAGCATGAAGGCCCGTACAGGTATAATAATAGTCCCGGGTTACAAGTACAAGATTGTTGATGTGCTTATTACCAACTTCCACCAGCCTCAGAGCACACTTCTCCTGCTTATATCGGCCTTTGTGGGTGAAGAGCACTGGCGTGAGATCTACCGCTATGCTCTTGACAATGATTTCCGCTTCCTAAGCTATGGCGACAGCTCGCTGCTCTTTGGAAAGAACAGGGTTTGAATAGATCTTCAGGAAAATATCCTCCATCTCTGACCTTGCGTATTCAACGGCCTTGCCCTGCGCATCGGAAAGTGCTGCAAGACGGGCAGGCATATTGAGGGCGTCAAGACCTTTCCTCATGTATTCAAGGAACTTTTCCTTGTCTGCCTGTGTGTATTTCTTTGCGTATTTAGCTGTCTTGTTTACAATGTCATACGCAATATAATTGGTCTTATGGAAAAGGTAGTTGCTGATTATCTTGGAGTCCATTATATCCGCAAGATGCCTGAATCTTTCATTCTTGTCCATCCTGGCCGATTCCTGTATTTCCTCAAGCGTTACCGGCTCGTTGAATGTGACATTGATGTCTCCCTTGTTCTGGGTGATTCCGGTGAGTATGCTGATGAAATCCTCATTCTCCGCCTTGACATACTTCATCCTGCGTTTGATATAGGTCTCTGCTGTCTTGAAGAAGTCGCAGGATTCGTATTCATAGGAGATGGAGGTTGGCATTATATGCAGTTCTGAGAAGTCCTGAACGAAATCGGAAGTGCCGGACATGTCGAACATTTTCAGAAGGCCCTGTTCGGTGAGATCGTTTCCGTCCTTTGTGCGACCGTTCCTCTGGGCAATCCAGATGGAACTGATTCTGTTTGACACCTGCTGCCTGATATAGCCGCTGAGCAGTTTTGAGGCTGAATAGAGCTCCCTTGGTGAAATGTTCTTCCTGATCACTTTGATCATCTTGTTCGAACGGCAGAAGTCATCTATGAAAGGGGAGGAGATGAGATTGTCTCCCACGGCTATCTCTGTGGTTGGGATGTTGTTCTGGAAAAGTATCTTCTGGATGATTGCGGAATCAAGGACAATGTCCCTGTGGTTGCTTACAATCAGATATTTGTTTCCTGGTTTGAAGTTCTCAATTCCGCTGAAAGTCAGCTTGGAGGCTGTTTTTGCAAGCACCTGGTTGACAGCCTGGAACATGATGTTCTTCTGGAAGTCGAAGGTTGTCCTGCAGGATTTCACTATGTTTTTCAGAAATTCAGCGGGCTTTTCAGGGTACAGGTATCTGGAGATGTTTTCCAGTTTGGAGTCGTTGGCTATCTTCTCCATCGCCTGTGGAATAAGCTCGTCTGAATATGGTGCTATTTCGCTGTATATGTCTTGTTCCATCTGAATCAGAATTACTGGTTATATCAAGTGAAAAAATATTCCCTGCAAAAGTAGTAAAGATTCCAGAATAAAAAAAAGACCGGCTCCATGCGGGGCCGGTCCGTGTACATACTGGTATATAAATCAGTTGATTGTATATGCCGGATTATTTTCTGTAGTCATAGAATCCCACACCGGTCTTCCTTCCGAGAAGACCTGCGCGTACCATCTTTCTCAGGAGCGGATGTGGACGGTATTTGCTGTCACCGAACTCGGTGTAGAGAACTTCCATGATTGCAAGGCATACATCCAGACCGATGAGGTCACCGAGTGCGAGAGGACCCATAGGGTGGTTTGCACCGAGCTTCATTGCTGTATCAATCTCCTCTGCTGAAGCAACGCCGTCTGCAAGAATGCCGATACCCTCGTTTACAAGTGGAATGAGGATTCTGTTAACAACAAAACCAGGAGCCTCGTTCACGCTTACAGGTGTCTTTCCAATTTCGGTAGCTATCTCAACAACCTTTGCGTGTACTTCAGGAGCCGTGAGCTGTCCCTTGATAACCTCCACGAGCTTCATCATTGGAACCGGGTTGAAGAAGTGCATTCCAATAACGTTCTGAGGTCTTGTTGTGAATGAAGCAACCTCAGTGATTGACAATGAAGATGTGTTTGTTGCAAGAATGGCCTCCGGTTTGCAAATCTTGTCAAGAGTCTGGAAGATCTCCTTCTTGATAGCCATGTCCTCGGCAATAACCTCAATCACGAGATCTGCATTGTTGAGTTTCTCGTACTCCATCACGTCAACGATCCTTGCTCTGATGGCGTCCATCTGAGCCTGCTCCATCTTGCCTTTCTCAACCATTTTTGAGAGGCTCTTGTCAATATTCTTGTGAGCCTTTGCCAAAGAGGTTTCTGAACGACCTTTAAGAATTACATCGTGGCCTGCCTGAGCAAAAGCCTGGGCAATACCATTACCCATTGTACCTGTACCAACTACTGCTACTATCATAATCTGATTTTTTATAAATGTTTATGTGAATAATGTCAACAATCCTTGAATTCAGGGGCCCTTTTCTGAAGGAACGCACCCATTCCCTCCTTCTGGTCAGCTGTTGCAAAGCACAGACCGAAGAGGTTGGCCTCTATGGCAATTGCACTGTCAATATCTGTCTGCATGCCCCTGTTGATGGCTTCCTTTGCATATTTCACAGCGATGGATGCCTTTGAGGCTATCTTCCTTGCCATGGCTATTGCGGTATCCATAAGCTGCTCAGGCTCAACAACCTGGTTGACAAGACCTATTCTGAGCGCTTCCTGGGCATTGATTATGTCCGCAGTATAGATGAGCTCCTTGGCTTTTCCCATGCCAACGATTCTAGGGAGTCTCTGGGTTCCGCTGAAACCCGGGGTGATGCCCAGGCCGACTTCAGGCTGGCCGAATTTGGCTTTTGCGGATGCAATGCGGATATCGCAGCACATGCTGAGCTCACAGCCACCGCCGAGTGCAAAACCGTTCACGGCTGCAATGACAGGTTTCTCAAGCAGCTCTATCTTTCTGAAAACGGATGCTCCGTATTCGCCGAATGCCTTTCCTGCTGCAGCGTCCAGGATGCTCATCTGTGAGATGTCGGCACCTGCAACGAAAGCCTTGCCTTCTCCTGTGAGGACAACGGCCTTTATTTCCCTGTTGGCTGCTATTTCGTCAAAAATGGAGTCAAGTTCGCTCAGAACCTGTGAGTTGAGGGCATTGAGCGCCTGCGGATAGTTTATCTTAACTATTCCAATATTCTCAATCTGTTCAAAAATGATTTTTGTATATTCCATATCGAATGTTTTTGATATGCAAATTTACCAAAATGTTTTGAAAAAAGCCTTAAAAAAATCTTAAATTTTATAACATCAATGTTATTTGAATTGCCTATTATATTTTGTACCTTTGCAATAGTGAGAGATTGTATGCTCACTTTACAACGGAAATTAATCTATTAAAACAATTTTTATAATGGACAAAAAAATTTCTTTGCAGGATGCCATTGCTAAGGTAAAGGATGGCATGACCGTGATGGTTGGCGGTTTCTTGGCTGCCGGAAGTCCGATTTCAATTTTGGATGCTCTTGCTGAAAGCGGAGTTAAGGATCTTACACTCATTTGCAATGATACTGCTTACCCTGACGTTGCTCACGGAAAGCTTATCACCAACAAGCAGGTAAAGAAGGTTATCGTATCGCACGTTGGTACAAACCCTAATACAGGCGCTCAGATGAACAGCGGTGAGCTTCAGGTTGAATTCTGTCCGCAGGGAACATTGGCGGAGCGTATCAGGGCAGCCGGAGCAGGTCTTGGCGGAGTTCTCACCACAACAGGTCTTGGAACAATCGTTGCCGAGGGCAAGGAGACAGTAAAGGTAGACGGCAAGGAGTATCTTCTTGAGAAACCATTGCGCGCAGACATAGCGCTTATCGGTGCAACAGTGGCCGACGAGATAGGAAACCTCGTCTATGTTGGCACAACAAAGAACTTCAATCCTCTCATGGCTGCAGCAGCGGACGTTGTAATTGCAGAGGCTGAGAAGATTGTGAAGGTGGGCGATCTCGCACCTGAGACAGTTCATACACCTGCCATTTTCGTTGATTACCTGGTAGAGCGCAAATAATTAACTGATTATTAACATAACATTCAAACATACAATATGGCTATTAAATCTTTGATCAGAGTCAGAATGAGCTGCCACGATGCTCATTATGGCGGAAATTTGGTTGACGGAGCACACATGCTCAATCTTTTCGGTGATGTTGCAACAGAACTTCTCATCATCAACGATGGTGACGAGGGTCTTTTCAAGGCTTATGACAATGTAGAGTTCATAGCTCCTGTATATGCAGGTGACTACATTGAGGCTGTAGGTGAAATCACACACGTTGGCAATACATCAAGAAAGATGGTGTTCGAGGCAAGGAAAGTGATTGCTCCAAGGCCTGATGTATCTGATTCAGCAGCTGATGTTCTTGCAGAACCTATAGTTGTATGCAGAGCAAGCGGTACATGTGTTGTTCCAGCTAAATGCCAGAGAAAAAAATAATCTGATATGGAGAAACTTATAATCACAGCCGCCATTTGCGGTGCGGAAGTTACAAAGGCACAGAATCCTGCGGTTCCTTATACAGTTGAAGAGATTGCCGCTGAGGCAAAGGCTGCATACGATGCAGGTGCTGCCATTGTCCATCTCCATGTAAGATACGATGATGGTACTCCAACCCAGAACCACGAGCGTTTCCAGGAGTGCGAGAATGCCATCTACAAGCTCTGCCCTGATGTAATCCTCATTCCTTCTACAGGCGGTGCTGTTGGAATGACACCGGACGAGCGTCTGGATTCAACCAACACCAACCCTGTTCCTGAGATGGCTACATTGGATTGCGGAACCTGCAACTTCGGTGACGAAATCTTTGACAACACAATGCCAACAATGCGTGCATTCGGAAAGCGTATGCTTGAGAAAGGCATCAAACCTGAGTACGAGTGCTTTGAGATGGGTCATCTTGACACCATCCTCACAATGGCACGCAAGGGTGAGGTTCCAGGACATCCTATGCAGTTCAACTTTGTTCTCGGCGTTCCTGGATGTACTCCTGCTACAGTAGGAAACCTCCAGTGGCTGGTCAACAACATTCCTGCAGGTTCCACATGGACAGCAACAGGTATTGGAAGAAACGCTTTCACTCTTGCAGCTCCTGCAATTGCAATGGGCGGTAACGTAAGAGTAGGTTTCGAGGACAACCTGTACCTTGAAAGAGGTGTGCTTGCCAAATCAAACGGCGAGCTTGTTGCCAAAGTTGTAAGGATTGCCAAGGAAATGGGCAGGGGAATAGCTACACCTGCTGAGGCAAGAGCAATTCTCGGTTTGACAAAATAATTTCAGAGGGTCTTTTCAAGATCCTCTTGATTTGTATATGAAACAACAATAAACAATTAATAAAGTATTATGCAGAAACACGGAAACAAATTCGGAACACACCGCGTAATTGAACCAAAAGGTGTTCTTCCACAGCCAGCCAACAAGGTTGACAACAACATGGATGAGATTTGGGATAACGAAATCCTTATTGACGTTCAGACACTGAATATTGACTCAGCTTCTTTCACAGATATCCTCAACTATGCCAAGCAGCAGGCAGGCGAGGGCGCAAGCCAGGAGAAGATCATGGACGAGGTAAAGAAGGAGATGCTTTACAATGTTGAGCTCCAGGGCAAGCACCGTAACCGCAGAACAGGTTCAGGTGGTATGCTTCTTGGCAAGATCGAGAAGATCGGTGATGCTATCAAGGATAAGGTGGAGGTTAAGGAAGGTGACCGTATTGCTACATTGGTTTCTCTTTCACTTACTCCTCTCCGCATTGACGAGATTCTTGCAATCCGTCCAGAGGTTGACCAGGTTGACATCAAGGGTAAGGCTATTCTTTTCGAGAGCGGTATTTATGCAAAGATTCCTGAGGATCTTCCTGAGAAACTTGCTCTTTCAGCTCTCGACGTTGCAGGTGCTCCTGCTCAGACAGCAAAACTTTGCCAGTATGGCCAGAACGTTGTTATTCTTGGCGCAGGTGGAAAGAGCGGTATGCTCTGCTGCTACGAGGCTAAGAAGCGTGTAGGTGTTACAGGTAAGGTCATCGGTCTTGCAAACAGCCCTAAATCAACACAGCGTATCAAGGAGCTCGGCTTCTGCGATGTTGTAGAGAGCGTTAAGGGTATGACTCCTGCTGAGATTTATGAGTTGGTTTACAAGCTCACAAACGGCAAGATGGCAGACGTTACCATCAACTGTGTAAACGTTCCTGATCAGGAGATGACAGCTATCCTCTGCACAAAGGATGAGGGTACAGTTTACTTCTTCTCAATGGCTACATCATTCACAAAGGCATCTCTCGGTGCTGAGGGTATCGGTGCTGACGTTAACATGATAATGGGTAACGGTTATACCAAGGGTCACGCAGAGTTCACACTCCAGGAGCTCAGGGAGAGTGACAAGCTCAGAAAAATATTCACAGAACTTTACGCATAATTGCCATGAACGTATCAAGAAGAAAAATCCTGTTCCCAAACGTCACAGACGAGCAGTGGAACGATTGGAAATGGCAGGTTAGAAACCGTATCGAGACTCTTGACGAGTTGAAGAAATACGTGAAACTTACTCCTGAGGAGGAAGAGGGTGTAAAGAAATGCCTCTCAACTCTCAGAATGGCCATCACTCCTTATTATATAAGCTTGATCAATCCTGACGATCCATACGATCCAGTAAGAAGACAGTGCGTTCCTACAATCAACGAGACACATCAGGCAGCTGCCGATCTTCTTGACCCTCTTCACGAGGATGAGGATTCACCTGTTCCAGGACTTACACACAGATATCCTGACAGAGTGCTTCTCCTTATCACTGATATGTGCTCAATGTACTGCCGTCACTGCACCAGAAGAAGATTCGCAGGTCAGAAGGATGGTGATACAGCAGAGTCTAACATCGACAAGGCTATCGAATATATAAGGAATACTCCACAGGTAAGGGACGTCCTCCTTTCAGGCGGTGATGCCCTTATGGTATCGGATGAGCGTCTGGAGTCAATCATTTCACGTATCAGGGCTATCCCTCACGTAGAGATCATCAGACTCGGTTCAAGAACTCCTGTCGTTTGCCCTCAAAGAATCACTCCTGAGCTGGTTAACATGCTCAAGAAGTATCATCCATTCTGGTTGAACACTCACTTCAACCATCCTAACGAGGTTACAGAGGAGTCAGCTGCAGCATGCGCAAGACTTGCCGATGCAGGTATTCCACTCGGAAACCAGTCAGTTCTCCTCAGAGGCGTCAACGATTGCGTTTACGTAATGAAGAAACTCGTTCACGAGCTTGTCAAGATGCGTGTAAGACCTTATTATATATATCAGTGTGACCTTTCAATGGGTCTCGAGCACTTCAGAACACCTGTTTCAAAGGGTATAGAGATCATTGAGGGCCTCAGAGGTCATACATCAGGTTATGCTGTTCCTACATTCGTTGTTGATGCTCCTGGTGGAGGTGGAAAGACTCCTGTAATGCCTAATTACGTTATTTCACAGGCACCTGGAAAGGTTGTTCTCAGAAACTTCGAGGGCGTTATCACTACTTACACCGAGCCTGCAGAGTACACAAATGAGTGCCATTGCCAGTGGTGCGAGCAGAAGAAGAACGAAGAGGGTGTTGCTACTCTTCTCGAAGGCAACCAGATGTGCATTGAACCATCTTTCCTCAGCAGAAAAGAGCGTTCAAAGAACAGGAACAAATAGTTTGTAACGGAAATGCAGTATTCTTCTTTCATTCCTGAACTTCTGAAATACAGAAGTCTTTCCATAGTGGGACTTGAGAAGAATACCGGCAAGACCGAGTGCTTGAATTATATCCTTAAAAGGTTACCGCTGCATGAAATGAAGGTGGCGGTAACCTCGATAGGGATAGATGGTGAAACGGTTGATCAGGTTACCAGAACTGCAAAACCTGAAATATGGATAGGTGAGGGGGTGTATTTTTCAACGGCTCACAGGTTCTATGCAAGCAAAGGCCTGTATTCGGAGCTGGTTGATATAAGTGATGAAAGAAGTTCTTTGGGAGAGATAGTTACGGCAAAAGCTCTGTGTTCCGGTAAGGTGCTGCTGGCCGGTCCTTCCTCCGCTCCATCTCTGAGGAGGTGGATGGACAGAATGGACAGATTCAATGTGGATTTGAAAATCATTGACGGCGCACTTTCCAGACTCAGTCTGGCTTCTCCGGCCGTAAGCCAGGCAATGGTACTGGCTACAGGTGCTGCGTATTCAATCAATATGCAGACTCTTGTGAACAGAACCAAGTTTATCGTTGATCTGATAAACCTGGATTTGGCTGAAAATGAAATTGTCTCAAGGCTGTTGCCTGTTGATAACGGTCTTTGGGGCATTGATGAAGATGGAGTTCTGGAATGTATAAATTCAGTTTCTTCCATCAATATAAGTGAAAACGACCTTGCAAGACTTGAAAAGTCAAGGGTGATATATGTGGCTGGAGCATTGACGGAAAGACTTCTCAAGATTATTAAAGATTCAAAGGGGATATCAGGCAAGACTTTGATAGTGAGGGATTTCACAAAGTTCTTTGTAAATGAACAGACTTTTGCACTGCTTTTGAGAAAGTCTGTTGATGTAAGGGTCCTCCAGAAGAGCAAGCTGATTGCGGTTTGCGCAAATCCTGTGTCGCCTGCAGGTTATGTTCTGGATTCGGATGCCTTGTGTGAGAATTTACAGGCGGCAATTGGCTTGCCTGTATATGATATAGTGAAGAATGCGGATTGAATATGCTGTTCAAGGATTTGACAGATAGTCCGAGCGGACTTGGATATATTTACAGAGGCCTGGAACTTCATACCGCTCCAGGCAGGAAGGTGCTTCTGAACAGTATGATGTTCACACGCTCCTCCGATATCAGGAGCGAGCTGGAGAAAGTGGAGGCTTTCCACAGGGTTCTTGGCAGCAAGGTGGAGATAGAGCATTTGAAAGGCATTCTCTGCACTGTAAGGGATGTGTACGGTACCATACAGAGAATATCGGACGCATCGTCGGTGGATGATATAGAGTTGTTTGAAATAAAGGATTTGAGCTTTACCGCTGTCCAGCTTTCACAGGCATTGTCGAGTCTTGGAATCAACGCATTTCAGATTCCTGACATGACAGGTATCATAAGCATCCTTGATCCTGAGGGATTGAAACTCCGGAGCTTCTATATTTATGATGCTTATTCCAAGGAACTTGCCAAGCTCAGGGCTGAGATACGAAAGGGAGAGGATGTGAACGGTGCTGAAAGGCAGCTTGAACTTCTTGCAAGGGCAGACGAGGCCGAGAACAGGATAAGGTTTGCTCTTTCTGCAAGGTTGAAGCCTCTTGCACCGCGCATGAAGAAGACTCTGGACATGATAGGAAGCATTGACCTGGCCTTGGCAAAGGCTGAGCTCATGCAGAAATATTCTCTTGTGATTCCTGAGTTCTCCGAAGACGGGCACAGCACCTACAAAGGAATGTTCCATCCGCAGGTAGCGGATTCCATTGCTCAGAAAGGCTTGTCTTTCACAGCGATAGACATAGACTTCGGAAGGGGGGTGTCCTTGATCATAGGTGCCAACATGGGCGGAAAGACCGTTGTGCTCAAGATGCTTGCATTGTGCCAGCAGATGTGTCAGTTCGGTTTTCCGGTTCCTGCAGCCAGTGCGAGGATAGCTCTCAAGAACAATCTGTTCTTCTCAATAGGAGATGACCAGGACATTGAAAGGGGGCTTTCATCGTTTGCTGCGGAGATGCTTTCAATCAATGGCATCCTTGAGCATCTGGAGAATGAAAAGGAGCAGATTGACAGGGGAACCGGCAGGGGACTTGAAATTCTGGCGTCCGGGAACGGAACTCTGGCGCTGGTTGACGAGCCAGCAAGAACCACGAACCCTATTGAAGGAAAGGCTCTGGTTGAAGCGTTGGTGAAGATGCTTGGAGAGTATAATGTTGATGCAGTTATCACAACTCATTACAACATTGACTGCCAGGCGGAGGCGAGATGGAGGGTGAGCGGACTGCGTGATGGTAAAATGGACTACAGACTTGTTACCACAAGCACCAACGATATTCCGCACGAGGCTGTGATGGTTGCCAGAAGCCTGAACATAAATGAAAGGTGGATAGGACTGGCGCAGGAAATATTAAATGGGAAACAATAGAAATATAATAATAACAACAATTTAATTAACAATAATTTATGCAAAGTAAATTAGGACTGGATTTCAAAAAGGTTGAATATGCTAAAAGCATAGCTGCAAACATTGCAGGCTCCGTTCAATCTTTTGTTGAGGCCTATACAACAGTAGCTGTAGAGAGAACTCTGTGCAGACTTATGGGCATAGACGGAGTAGACGCAAATCAGGTTCCACTTCCAAACGTTGTGGTTGACCATCTTAACGAAAAGGGTGTTCTGAGCGACGGCGTTCTTTTCTACATTGCCAATGCAATGAT
Organism: Candidatus Egerieousia sp.; assembly: GCF_056211015.1. Taxonomy (NCBI): domain Bacteria; kingdom Pseudomonadati; phylum Bacteroidota; class Bacteroidia; order Bacteroidales; genus Candidatus Egerieousia; species Candidatus Egerieousia sp. The sequence continues at coordinate 7,342 of NZ_JBAELF010000098.1, read as the reverse complement.
AGCTACAGGAAAGAATCCTCAGGAGATTGCCGAGGCGGTTGCCGAAGGCAAGCTCGACCTTACAAAAGTTTCATGCACAGATGCAGGAAAGCTTCTCGAAGTGATCAAGCCTGTTGTTGACGCAAGCGTTGCCAAAATCAGGGCAAGAAGAGAGCGCAGGGAGAAATATCTTAATACAATTGGCGAGGGCTCGAAACCTTATCTTTACGTTATTGTTGCTACCGGTAACATATACGAGGACGTTGTTCAGGCAGAGGCTGCAGCCCGTCAGGGTGCGGATGTGATTGCCGTTATCAGAACAACCGGCCAGAGCCTTCTTGACTATGTTCCTTACGGAGCAACAACAGAAGGATTCGGTGGTACTTTCGCTACCCAGGAGAACTTCAGGATCATGAGAACCGCTCTTGACAAGGTAGGAGAGGAGCTTGGCAGATATATCAGACTCTGCAACTACTGCAGCGGTCTCTGTATGCCTGAAATCGCTATCATGGGTGCTTTCGAGGGTCTTGACGTAATGCTCAACGATGCTCTCTACGGAATTCTCTTCCGTGATATCAACATGCAGAGAACATTGGTTGACCAGTTCTTCTCAAGAGTGATCAACGGCTTTGCAGGCGTTATCATCAATACAGGTGAGGACAACTACCTTACAACAGCCGATGCATACGAAGAGGCACACACAGTCCTTGCATCAGACCTCATCAACGAGCAGCTTGCATTGCTCGCAGGTCTGAAGGAGGAGCAGATGGGACTCGGTCACGCATTCGAGATGGATCCTATGCTTGAGAACGGCTTCCTCTATGAACTTGCACAGGCTCAGATGACAAGGGAGATCTTCCCTAAGGCAACACTGAAATACATGCCTCCTACAAAGTTCATGACAGGAAACATCTTCAGAGGCCATATCCAGGACGCATTGTTCAACATGATAGGTATCTGGACAAACCAGGGTATTCAGCTTCTCGGTATGCCAACTGAGGCAATCCACACTCCGTTCATGTCAGACAGATTCCTTTCAATCGAGAATGCCAAGTATATCTTCGGCAACATGAAGTCAATAGGTGACGAGGTTGAGTTCAAGGAAGACGGTATTGTAAGGAACAGAGCAAAGCTCGTTCTCAACAATGCAACCGAACTTCTTGAGAAGATAGCAGGCGAGGGCTTGTTCAACGCACTTGAGAAGGGTATGTTCGCAGACGTCAAACGTCCGAAGAACGGTGGCAAGGGACTTGCAGGCGTATGCCAGAAGTCAGCAAATTATATGAATCCATTTATCAAAATAATGAAAGGAGCTAGATAGTATGAGCGCAGGTTTGTATTCAACTCAAGCGAAGGACTTTGACAAGACGCTTGATTTAACTAAAGTTAAGCCTTACGGCGATACCATGAATGATGGTAAGGTTCAGTTGTCATTCACACTTCCTGTTCCTTGCGGTGCAGAGGCTTGTGAAGCTGCAAAGCAACTGCTCAAGAAAATGGGTCTGGAGAATCCACAGGTTGTATTCTACAAGGAGCTCACACCTGGTTTCACATTCTTCAACTGCTATGGCAGCTCAACAGTGACTGTTGACTACTCCAATATCTATGTACCAAAGGTTGAGAGCAACACAATGGAAATGCCTGAGACAGACGAGTACATCAGGGAGCACATTGGCAGGAAGCTTGTTGTCATAGGAGCCAGCACAGGTACCGACGCACATACAGTTGGTATTGACGCCATCATGAACATGAAGGGCTATGCAGGTCACTACGGACTGGAGCGTTACGATATGATTGAGGCATACAACCTTGGCAGCCAGGTTCCTAACGAGGAATTCCTTGCAAAGGCAATCGAGCTCAAGGCAGATGCCATCCTTGTATCACAGACAGTTACACAGAAGGACGTTCATATCAAGAATATGACCGAACTCATTGAACTCATGGATGCCGAAGGGTTGCGCGACAAGATGATTGTTGTATGCGGCGGTCCTAGAATCACCCACGAGCTTGCTAAGGAACTCGGTTTCGATGCTGGTTTCGGAATGAACACATACGCGGACGACGTTGCTTCATTCATCTGCCAGGAGTATGTAAAACGTCATAACAAATAATCGAATCTTTTAAAACGTATAAATATGGACAAGAATCAGATTAAAGAGGTCATTGCCAAAAGGGCAGCTCTTGAACTTCACGATGGTGATGTGGTTAACTTGGGTATTGGTCTTCCAACCATGGTTCCTAATTATCTTCCAGAGGGTGTAAGCGTTACACTTCAGTCTGAGAACGGTATGATAGGCATGGGCCCTGCTCCTGAGGCAGGAAAGGAGGATCCTCATTTCATTAACGCCGGTGGTGGATTCATTACATATATGCCAGGCGCAATGACATTCGATTCAGCTACTTCATTCGGCATTATCAGAGGCGGTCACGTTAACGTAACCCTTCTCGGTGCTCTTGAGGTTGATGAGAAAGGTAATTTGGCCAACTGGATCATCCCTGGAAAGAAAGTTCCTGGAATGGGCGGTGCAATGGACCTTCTCGTTGGTGCCAACAAGGTTATCCTTACAATGGAGCATACAGCAAAAGGCGCTCCAAAGATTCTGAAAGAGTGCCGTCTTCCTCTTACAGCAGCCGGTCAGGTGAACATGATCATCACCGAGATGGGTGTTATGGAAATCACCAAGGAGGGCATAGTTCTTACAGAAATCAACCCTGAGTTCACAGTTGAGCAGGTTCAGGCTGCAACTGAGGCAACACTTATAATTTCAAAGGATCTCAAACCAATGGTTTTCTAAGGAAACACTAATTTTTTTACACATACATTATGAATTTTGAATTAACAAAAACACAGCAGCTTTTCAAGCAGATGATTAGAGAATTTGCTGAGAAAGAGGTTAAACCTCTGGCTGCAGAAGTTGATGAGCAGGAGAGATTCCCAATGGAGACTGTTCAGAAAATGGCTAAATTGGGTATTTTCGGAATTCCTATTCCAAAACAGTACGGCGGTGCCGGTGGCGATCAGATCATGTATACCATCGCAGTAGAGGAGCTTTCAAGATGCTGCGCTACTACAGGTGTTATCGTATCTGCACATACTTCACTCTGCTGCGCTCCTATTCTCGAGCATGGTACAGAGGAGCAGAAGATGAAATATCTGCCTAAGCTTGCCAGCGGTGAGTGGATCGGTGCTTTCGGTCTTACCGAGCCTAACGCAGGTACAGATGCTTCTGCACAGCAGACAACAGCTGTTCTTGATGGTGACGAGTATGTCCTCAACGGCAGCAAGATCTTCATCACCAATGCTGGTTATGCAGACGTATATGTAGTTGCTACAATGACAGATAAATCTCTTGGTAACAAGGGTATCACAACTTTCATCGTAGAGAAGGGAACTCCTGGTTTCTCAATCGGAAAGAAGGAGCAGAAGATGGGTATCCGCGGTAGTGCAACCTGCGAGCTTATTTTCGAGAACTGCCGTATTCCAAAAGAGAACCTTCTTGGCAGAATCGGCGGTGGCTTCAAGGTAGCTATGAAGACACTCGACGGTGGTAGAATCGGTATCGCTTCACAGGCTCTCGGTATTGCTCAGGGCGCTATGGATGAGACCGTTAAATATACAAAGGAAAGAAAACAGTTCGGCAAGTCAATCTCACAGTTCCAGAACACTGCATTCCAGATGGCAGAGCTCGAGACAAAGGTTCAGGCCGCAAGACTTCTCGTGCGTTCAGCTGCTTTCAAGGAGGATAAGGGCATGCCTTTCTCAGCAGACGCTGCCATGGCCAAGCTCTTTGCTGCTCAGACAGCTATGGAGGTTACCACAAAGGCTGTACAGTTCCACGGCGGTTATGGTTACACCAGAGAGTATCCAGTTGAGAGAATGATGCGTGACGCTAAGATCACCGAGATTTATGAAGGTACTTCAGAGGTACAGAGAATGGTTATTTCAGCTAAATTATTTAAGTAAAATCACAGAATTATGAATATAGTAGTTTGTATTAAACAGGTACCTGATACAACTGAAGTTAAGATCAACCCAGTTACCGGTACACTTATCAGAGACGGTGTTCCAAGCATTATCAACCCTGACGACAAGGGTGGCTTGGAGGTTGCTCTTCAGCTCAAAGACAAATACGGTGCTCACGTAACCGTTATCACAATGGGTCTTCCACAGGCAGACGCAGTCCTCAGAGAGGCTTTCGCAATGGGTGTTGACAAGGCTATCCTTCTTACAGACCGTAAATTGGGTGGTGCTGATACTCTTGCAACTTCAAACGCTCTTGCAGGTGCGCTCAGAACAATGGACGTTGACCTCATCATCACCGGCCGTCAGGCAATTGATGGTGATACCGCTCAGGTAGGCCCACAGATTGCAGAGCATCTTGGTCTTCCACAGGTATCATACGTAGTAGGTCTTGACGTTAAGGATGGCAAGTACATCGTTAAGAAAGAGACCGAGGAAGGTTATCAGATGCTTGAGGTTGAAGGCAAATGCGTTCTTACAACACTTGCTTCCGCTTTCAAACCAAGATACATGACCGTTGCCGGCATAGTTGACGCTTACGACAGGGAAGTTGAGATCTGGGGCGCTGACAAGATTGATGTTGATGCTTCAAAGATTGGTAAGGCTGGTTCTCCAACCAACGTTTACAAATCATTCACCAAGGAGTTGAAGCCTGCAGGTGAGAAGTTTGAGGTTGAGCCTGAGGAGGCAGTTGAACTCATAGTAGCAAAACTCAAAGAGAAACATATTATCTAACCGTCCAAATACTATTTGAAATGAATAAAGAAGAATATAAAAACGTATATGTATTTGCTGAGCAGAGGGAAGGTGAGATTCAGCCTGTAGCTCTTGAGTTGCTCGGCAAGGCAAGAGAACTTGCAGACGGCTATGGTGAGAAACTTGTTGCCATTCTTGCAGGCTACAAAGTAGCTGACAAAGCTCAGACACTCATTGCATACGGTGCAGACGAGGTTGTTCTCGTTGATGCTCCTGAACTCAAGGATTACATTACAGAGCAGTACGCTCAGGCAATACATCAGGTAATCGAGGCTTACAAGCCAAGAATCGTCCTCTATGGCGCAACAACCATTGGCCGTGACCTCGCTCCAAGGCTTTCTGCAAGAGTTAACACAGGTCTTACAGCAGACTGTACAAAGCTCGCGATTGCAGAGGAAGACAAGGAGTTCCTTATGACACGTCCTGCATTCGGCGGTAACATCATGGCTACCATCGTTATCAGAGAGCATCGCCCTCAGATGGCAACAGTACGTCCGGGCGTTATGCAGAAACTTGCAAAGGATGACAGCCGCAAGGGTGTTGTTCTCGAGTTCACTCCTAAGTTCGACGAAAGCAAGTTCAAAGTAAAACTCATCGAGACCGTTAAAGAGGCCAAGGACACTGTTGATATCACAGCTGCCAAGGTTCTTGTATCAGGTGGTAGAGGTGTTGGTAACACAGAGGGTTTTGCAAAACTTCAGAAACTCGCCGACGTTCTCGGTGGCCAGGTTTCTTCTTCAAGAGCAATGGTTGACGCTGGCGTTATGCCTCACGACCGTCAGGTTGGTCAGACAGGTAAGACCGTAAGACCTAACCTTTACCTTGCTTGCGGTATCTCAGGCGCTATCCAGCACCTTGCAGGTATGGAGGAGAGCGAACTTATCATTGCTATCAACAAGGATAAATTCGCACCTATCTTCAACGTTGCCGATCTTGGTATAGTAGGTGATCTCCATAAGATTGTTCCTATGCTTACCGAGCGTCTTGCAAAGGAGATTGAGAAATAATTGTTCGCAATCAATGCGCAAAGGGCGGATGTCGAAAGACTTCCGCCTTTTTTCAAGGAATATTACAATTAAATTACATATTATGTTTCAAAGACTTATAAAAGGTTGTGTAAAGCTGGTTCAGAGATATCTGCCTGAACCATTCATCTTTGCCATACTCATTACAATCGTGGCGTTCATCTGCGCCATGCCTATATGTCATCAGTCTCCTCTTGACGTTCTTTCAAACTGGGGCGGCGGTGTATGGCATCTCCTTGAATTTGCCATGCAGATGACTCTGGTCCTCGTTTGCGGAAGCGTTCTTGCAGACTCTGACCTCATCAAGAAATGGTTGCGCTCAATAGCATCCGTTCCAAAGACTCCTTTCCAGGCAATTGCCATAGTTACTCTGGTATCAACCATCGCCTGTTGGATAAACTGGGGATTCGGCCTCATAGTTGGAGTTATCTTTGCAAAACAGATTGCAATGGTGGTTAAGGGAGTGGACTACAGACTCCTGATAGCATCTGCATACAGCGGCTTTGTAGTATGGCACAGCGGTCTTTCAGCATCCATTCCACTGGCGATGGCAACAGAAGGGGAGGCCCTTGTGAAAACCACCGCAGGTTCAATCCAGCATGCCATTCCAATCAGCGAGAGCGTCTTCTCCTTATACAACCTGGCGATAGTCATAACCATTCTTGTTGTAATGACCCTTGTGAATGCCCTTATGCATCCAAAGGGCAAGGATGTGGTTACGATAGATCCAGCATTGCTCGCCGAGGAGGCAAAACCAAAGATGCTTGAGACAGATGTTCCAACTCCTGCCCAGAAGCTTGAGAGAAGCAAAATCCTTACCTGGCTTACAGCTGTAATGGGACTTGGCTTCCTTGTACTGAGAATCGGTTTCCAGGGCGGTTCGTTCGATTTGAACATGACCATAATGCTCTTCCTCTTCCTTGGTATTCTTCTTCACAAGACACCTATTGCATACGTAAGATCACTTACCAAGTCTTCGAGCGCAGCAGCCGGAATCATTCTTCAGTTCCCGTTCTATGCAGGTATCATGGGTATTCTTACAGGTACCGCAGGTGGTGATGGTGCATCGCTTGCAGGAAAATTGAGCGATGCTTGTGTGGCAATCTCAAATGAGCAGACATTCCCGTTGCTGAGTTTCCTCAGCGCAGCAATACTTAACATGTTCGTACCATCAGGTGGCGGTCACTGGGTAGTTCAGGCGCCTATTCTTATTCCGGCCGGTATCGAGCTCGGTGTTGCACCATCAGTTACCGGTATGTCAATTGCCTGGGGTGATGCGTGGACAAACCTCATTCAGCCGTTCTGGGCCATTCCGGCACTTGCAATTGCAAAGCTCGGTGCGCGCGACATCATGGGCTTCTGCCTCATAGACCTGTTCGTTACCGGTATCATAATAATGCTCGGATTGCTGTTTCTGGTATAAGATTATCGGGCAAGCTTGTTGCGGCATTCGTGCCTCCACCAGTTTGGATGCGTCCGGCAGTTCATCTGAAAAACTTTGCCTTTCCCGGGCAAAGCTTTTTCATATTCCACTGCCTGCCGCTTCATTTGGCCATGATTT
>NZ_JBAELF010000097.1:0-16265 GCF_056211015.1 Candidatus Egerieousia sp. | reverse complement strand
ATCCGGAACTGTTCTCTCAATTTGCTGGATGTCTATTCCCGTTATATTATAATCAGCCCTTTGCAAGAAATTGAGAATCGCTCCTTTTTTGCTCTCGTTATGAGATATCATGCCTTCGGTATATGCGACATTATCTTCCAGCCCCATTCGATGCTGGAAGGTAAAATGGGCTTTAGCCCAGTTCATAACCGTGTCCATTTCTTCTGCCCCTACATTTACTTTGTTGTAGGCAGCAAAGACCGAGACATTCTGGAGGCAATAAAGCGAAATTTGCTCCTTCGCCGCCTGTCCTAGTTTGACTCTCTTGGAATTGAATGTGATTTGTGATATACCGTCCATGGTAACCCGTTCATAAATGGTGGCAGGCTGCTGTGACGGATATGTCAGCAATTTCTCATACAATACTATATTATTGCTAACGGTGAGATTGTAAACATATTTTTTCTGGCCAATGTAGAATCCTATTGAAAACTCAGATGGCTGATTTGGTGTCTCACTTGCAAGAAGGAATGGGATGGCTCCGGTAGGCTGGTCTTTGTTTTCCAGATATTGGAACCAGAAGTTTCTCAGGAATTCAATCGCAGACACAAGATTTGTCTTCCCGGATGCATTTGCCCCATACACAACGGCAATGCGTAGGATTCTAACTTCTGGTGCGATTTCTACAACCTGAAAATCTTCGTATTTTTTATCTTTTGTGGCTTCGTAATTAAATACAACTTCGTCTTTGAAAGATAAGAAGTTTTTAATCTTAATGTACTGTATCATAATGGTTTATTGTTATTTGCATCTAATGTTTCCAGCAATCTTCCGCCACATTTCTCCAAATCTGCTTCTTTATCTGATTTCATGGCGTTTCTGCCAGGAACACAGTAAAAGAGGATAGTGAACAATGGAAGCAAGGTGACTTCACCGGCTATTACCATACTTTGGTTTTTAATATTTGCGATTTTTCTGCAAATATAGAAAACTAAATTCAAATAATCGTTATTCGGTTGAAAAATTTCTGCAATTCCAACAATTTTGATATTTATTGCAACAGATACATATCATCTGCGCGAGATGTCCAACAATCTCTTCGAGATGGAGCATGCTAGTCCTGAACAACAATGATGTTATGTCATCCAGATAATTCATCTGTCAATTGGGTCTGTGGGTAACCATCGGAGTGCAAAATAATTTGTAAATCAAATAATTAGTGTTATCTTTGCAACCCCTGCAAAATGTGTGGGGAGTTGTAACCAACAGATTCTCAGCTATATGCTTGGTTTTTGGATGGCTGTGAAGCGTACCCTCAAACAAAGTTGAATATAAATTTCTGATTGGGAAACTGGTGGCAATGCAACTATGTTAAACTTAAATAATTAATACCAATGCCTGGATTAATTGGAACAAAAATCGGAATGACATCCGTATTCGGTGCAGATGGAAAGAATATTCCTTGCACCGTGATTCAAGCTGGTCCTTGTGTAGTAACTCAGATCCGCACCGTAGAGACAGATGGCTATGAGGCCGTTCAGCTCGGTTATGGTGAGGCAAAGGAGAAACACACCAGCGCCCCTCTTATGGGACATTTCAAAAAAGCCAACACCACTCCAAAACGCAAACTCGTTGAGTTCGCAGCAGATTTTGCAAAGGAGCTTGCTCTTGGCGATACACTTACAGTAGCAGATGTATTCTCTGGTGAGGACATTTGGGTTGACGTAACAGGTATCTCCAAAGGTAAAGGATTCCAGGGTGTTGTAAAGCGCCATGGTTTCAATGGTGTAGGTGGTCAGACACACGGTCAGGACGACCGTCTGAGAGCTCCCGGTTCAATGGGCGCATCTTCTTGGCCATCAAGAGTATTCAAGGGCAAGAGATTGCCTGGTCACATGGGATCTGACAGGGTTAAGGTTCTCAACCTCAAGGTTGTGAAAGTTATTCCTGAGCACAATCTCATTCTTGTTAAAGGTTCTATTCCTGGAGCCAAAGGTTCATACGTAATTGTGGAGGATTAATTGTTATGGAAGTAGCAGTATTGAAAATTGACGGTTCAGAGTCAGGAAAGAAAGTTACTCTCAACCCTGCAGTCTTTGGCATAGAGCCAAACGACCATGCAATTTATCTTGATGTAAAGCAGTTCCTCGCAGACCGCCGTCAGGGTACACACAAGACCAAGGACAGAAGCGAAGTTGCTTACAGCACAAAGAAGATCATCAGACAGAAAGGCGGTGGCGGAGCACGTCACGGCAGCATCAAGGCCAACACATACGTAGGTGGCGGCAGGGCTTTCGGTCCGGATCCAAGATACTATGGATTCAAGCTCAACAAGAAGGTCAAGATGCTTGCTCGTCATTCAGCTCTTACTTACAAGGCTAATGAGAACGCTATCACAGTAGTTGAGCCATTTGCAATGGCGGCACCTAAAACAAAGGAGTTCATTGGTATTCTCAACAATATCAAGTCAAACGACAGAAAGGTTTTGTTCGTGCTTCCTGAGAACTCAAATAATATTTACTTGTCCTCACGTAATCTTGAGAATGTCAAAGTGATTTCAGTGAATGAAATCAACACTTATGAAATCGTAAACGCCACCAGGCTTGTTATGGTTGACGGTGTTCAGGACATGATCAAATACTAATGGAGGATCAATAAAAATCGGCGAAGATGGCAATATTGATAAAACCAATAGTAACTGAGAAACTCACGGTTCTTGGCGAGAAGCTTAACCGTTATGGTTTCATAGTAGAGCGCAGCGCTAACAAGATTGAGATCAAGGCTGCGGTAGAGCAGATGTACAATGTTACAGTAAAGGATGTAAATACTGTAAACTACCATGGTAAGAAGAGACACCGCTATACTAAGGCGGGTATGATGTCAGGTCGTGATAACCACTTCAAGAAAGCGTATGTTACACTGGCCGGAGAAGATAAGATAGATTTCTACAGTAACATTTAAGAGGCATGGCATTACGTAAATTCAAACCCGTAACTCCGGGTCAGAGAAATAAGGCTATAAGCGCATTTGACGAAATCACATGCTCTACTCCTGAAAAGTCATTGTTGAAGCCTTTGAAGAGCACAGGCGGACGCAACAACCAGGGTAGAATGACAATGCGCTACTTGGGCGGCGGTCACAAGAAAATGTACAGAATCATTGATTTCCTCAGGAACAAGGATAATTACACCGCTACCGTTAAAACAGTTGAGTACGATCCTAACCGTAGTGCAAGAATTTCTCTTGTTGTTTACGGTGATGGCGAGAAACGTTATATCATTGCTCCTGCCGGCATCAAGGTAGGTCAGGTTATAGCTTCAGGTTCAGGTGTTGCTCCTGAGCTCGGCAATACTCTTCCATTATCTGAAATTCCGCTCGGAACAAACGTTCATAACATTGAACTCGTTCCTGGACAGGGTGCTGCAATGGCAAGAAGTGCAGGTTGCTACGCTACAGTAGCAGCCAGGGAGGGCAAGCACGCAATTCTCCGTCTGCCTTCAGGTGAGACCAGAATGGTTCTCACAACCTGCAGAGCTACCGTTGGTATAGTATCCAACATTGATCACAACTTGGAGTCTCATGGTAAAGCCGGCCGCAGACGCTGGCTGGGCCGCAGGCCAAGGAACAGAGGTGTTGTAATGAACCCGGTTGATCACCCTATGGGTGGTGGTGAAGGCCGTGCTTCCGGAGGACATCCTCGTTCAAGAAAGGGCTTGATGGCTAAAGGTTTCAAGACAAGGAACCCTAAGAAGACTACTAAGAAGTTTATTATTGAAAGAAGAAGTAAATAACGGAATTAAACTTTAGAGTATATGAGTCGTTCATTGAAAAAAGGTCCTTATATTGAGGTAAGCCTGGAAAAGAAAATTCTTGCCATGAATGAATCCGGCAAGAAGGACGTAGTAAAGACCTGGTCAAGAGCCAGCATGATATCTCCTGATTTCGTTGGTCATACTATAGCTGTTCATAACGGAAATAAGTTTATTCCTGTTTACGTTACTGAGAATATGGTAGGTCACAAACTCGGCGAGTTTGCACCAACAAGAACCTTCAAGGGTCACGCAGGTAATCGTTAATAATCAATTAAAAACAGATTACAAATGAGTGTTCGTAAACATAATATGGCCGAGAGGCTTAAAGAGATAAAGAAACAGACAGCTATAGCTAAGCTGACTGACATTCCTACCTCACCTAGAAAGATGCGTCTGGTAGCGGACATTATCAGAGGTGTTGAGGTTAACAAGGCTTTGGATATTCTCAAATATTCAAAGAAAGAGGCTTCCGTTCGTATGGAGAAGGTTCTCCGTAGCGCAATAGCAAACTGGGAGGCAAAGAACCCTGACGACAGAAAGGAGTTGGAGAACGGTAATGTCATTGTTTCAACCGTTATGGTTGACGGTGGCCGTATTCTCAAGAGAATCAGAACAGCCCCTCAGGGCAGAGCTGCAAGAATACGCAAGCGTTCAAATCATATCACTATCATTGTAGGCAAGAAAGCCGTAAAGGAAGAGGAGACTAAATAATGGGACAGAAAACTAATCCAATCAGCAACAGACTTGGTATCATCCGCGGTTGGGACTCTAACTGGTACGGTGATTATGCTAACGGAATTCAGGAGGATTACAAGATCCGCAAATATCTTGACACCCGTCTTCCAAAGGCAAGCGTTTCCAAGATAGTAATTGAGAGAACTCTCAAACTTATCACTGTTACAATTCATACAGCTAAACCTGGCGTTATCATTGGAAAGGGCGGCCAGGAAGTTGACAAACTTAAAGAGGAACTCAAGAAAGTTTGTGGCAAAGAGGCTCAGATCAATATCTTTGAGGTCAAGAGACCTGATGTTGACGCTAACCTTATAGCTACCAACGTTGCAAGACAGGTTGAGGGTAGGGTTTCATACCGCAGGGCTATCAAGATGGCCATTGCTACAGCCATGAGAATGGGTGCAGAGGGTGTGAAGGTACTCATCAGCGGTCGTCTCGGCGGTGCTGAAATGGCTCGTGCAGAGATGTTCAAGGAAGGCAGAACTCCTCTCCATACTTTCCGTGCAGACATTGACTATGCATTGGCAGAGGCCAATACAAAGGTTGGTGTTCTCGGTATCAAGGTATGGGTTTGCAACGGTGAGATTTACGGCAAGAGAGATCTTACTCCTAACACAGGTATTGCAGCTAACGCACAGGCAGCTTCAAACTCTCCAAGAGGCGAGCGCAGAGGTGGTGACCGCAGAGGTGGCAGAAATGACCGCAGACGTGGTGGCAACGGCCCAAGACGTAACAACAGAGAGCAGGAGTAATACTTGCTTCCTTATACAGAAAAAGGTGCTGGATTTTTTCCGGCACCTTTTTTTAGGTTCATACGGAGCGTGATTATCTCCTTAATACAGCTTGATTGCAGGGTCTATGTTCTTCCCGAGATAATCCATATCCAGTTCAAAGTAGTGGATTGGGAACAGAGCCTTTGGCATAAGTGCGCCGGCGGCCTGAACAAAGGCCTCGTCACTCATGGTATATGGCAGGTTCTTAGGCAGGAAGGCAATGTCGGCTTCGTGAGGAATGCCGCTTTCAGGATTGCTCATTTCAGGGATGAACTCGCTGTCGCCGGCAAAGTATATTACAAAATCATCCTCGGATTCCTTCTCAGGCTGGTTCATGAGCGTGATTACGTAGCCGTTGCCATAGCCTTTTGGATGGAAAGGATTGCCCTCCGGGTTCTTCTGGTTAATGTTGTATGCTACAACAGCCTTGATTGCCATAAGGCCGAAATTGCCGCTGACAATGCAGTTCTCACCGTTTGCAAGTTCCTTTACATTATTGTTGAAACCATTGCGGCGCAATAGCCCGGAAATGGCAGGTGCAGTTACAAAGTTTGTGTTCTCATCTACAATATGAGCCAGAGCCTTGGAATCGTAGTGATCATAATGGTCGTGCGAAATAAGTATGAGGTCAGCTTTTGGACGGCCCGAAAAATCGGCAACTTCGGAAAATGGATCGGTGTAAATGGTATATCCATTTTCCAGAGTAAGCTTTACACAGGCATGGCCTATGTGCTCTACGTCCATAAATCCTAACGGCGTAGAGAAACGTTCGGTACTGTTCATGTCAAGTAGTGATAATGAAATAATTGGAAATAAGTGATTTATTTGTCTTCAGGAATATCGTCGGCATCAATTGCCGGTCTGTTTGCAAGCGCTTCCTTTGCCTTGAGGTAGTCCTCATCGTTGACCATAAGCTTTACTGCAAGCAGCCCGGTGTTGGGCCATGCAATGCAGTTGATGTTCCTGTTGAAAACCGCGGCCTGTATTCCGCAGTCTTCAAGGTATGCTCTGTCGAGTTCGGCCTGGAACAGATCGGAATATTCTTCAAGTTCCTTCATAGTCCTGAAATTATTGTCGTTTTTAAGTAATGGTTCAGTTTCCAAAATTAATAAATTTTCGCTTGAAAATTTTTCTTAATTTTGATAGCTGGAAACAAATTTACCTGAACATACTATGAAAAGACTATTTTTACTCCTGATGCTTGCCTCAATGGCTATGGCATCTTCCTGCAATTGCGGTGAATGCAACAAGAAAACAGCTCTTCTTGACCTTGAAAAAATGGCATCTGCGGACAGCGTGCTCAATGAAGCCATTGCCCAGGGCAGAATGCCCGGTGCAGTACTGGCTGTGGTAGTTGACGGTGAAACCGCTTATATGAAAGCATACGGAAACAGAAGCGTGTTCCCTGATACCCTTCCTATGACAGTTGAAACCGTATTTGACATGGCATCCTGCAGCAAGTGCATTGGTACTACAATGTCAATGATGCATCTTATGGAGCATGGCGGTTTCCGACTCGGCGATAATGTTGATATGTATATCCCGGGTTTCCGCAATTGGGTTGATCCGGAGACAGGGGAGGAGACTCCTATCACCATTTATGACCTTCTTACACACGCTTCAGGACTCCCTTCATACGTAAGTCCTGATGTTGTGATTGCAAAATGCGGCGTTGACGATTCTGATTCCCTCATGAACTACATTGCTCAGATGCCAAGGCTTTACAAACCTAAACAGGATTTCACATACAGCTGCCTGAACTTCATCACTCTTCAGAACATTCTTCAGAAGATTACAGGAAAGAAGCTTTGCGATTATGCAACAGAGAATATTTTCAAACCTCTTGATATGAACCATACCTGCTATAATCCTGCAGCAAACAACAATGAGGAAGTTATGGCTCTGGTTGCACCTACCGAGAAGAAGGACAGCACCAGCTGCCTGCTTGGTGAGGTACACGACCCTCTTGCACGCGTGCTCAATCACGGAAATTCAGGCAATGCAGGTGTATTCTCCTGTGCAGAGGACCTTTGCAAGATTGCAAAATGTCTTATGAACGAAGGTAACTACAATGGCAAGCAGATCATTGGCAAGATAACTTTCCAGAAAATGATAACTGTTCCTACAGGCTACGAGCATCTTGGCCGTGCACTTGGCTGGGACAAGCAGTCAGGCTATTCATGGAACAAGGGGAATCTCTTTACCGAGGATGCTACAATATGCCATACTGGCTATACCGGAACATCATTCGTTCTTGATACAAAGAACAAGGTTGCTGTTATCCTGCTTACCAACAGGGTTCATCCATACGACAAGGGCGGTCTTGGAAGAATCACAGCTCTTGTAAGCAACATTGCCGCCGCATCGGTTCTTTAGGAACCCGAACTCCACTGCGTGGGGAAACGTTTCGCAAGCCTCCCGCAAGTTCTTGAAAAGTAATAAATTAAATGCTTGCAAAACTTGAGTATTACCATCGCTGTAGAAAAATAATAAACGATAATACTATGAAAAAACTTTTCCTATTACTGATGCTTGCTGCTTTTGCAGTATCATCCTGCTGCAATTGCAATGATGGCAGCAAAAAGGCTCTGCTCGATCTTGAAAAGATGAAAGCGGCCGACAGTGTCATAAATCAGACTATTGCCGAAGGCCTTATGCCGGGTGCGGTCCTTGCCGTTGTTGTTGATGGCCAGACTGCCTACATGAAAGCATACGGCAACAAGAGCGTGTTCCCTGATACCATTCCAATGACAGTTGAAACCGTGTTCGACATGGCTTCCTGCAGCAAATGCGTTGGAACCACAATGTCAATGATGCATCTCATGGAGCACGGCGGTTTCCGTCTTACCGATCCTGTGAAGATGTACATTCCAGGGTTCGAGGGCTGGGTTGATCCTGAAACCGGCAAGGAAACCGACATCACAATCCTTGACCTTTTCACACATGCTTCAGGCCTTCCTTCATACGTAAGCCCTAATGTTGTAATCGAGAAGTGCGGCGTTGACGATCCGGACTCCCTGATGAACTATATCTGCCACATGCCAAGACTCTACAAACCTAAACAGGGTTATACATACAGCTGCCTCAACTTCATCACCTTGCAGAACATACTTCAGAACATCACGGGCCAGAAACTCTGTGACTATGCCACCGAGAATATCTTCAAGCCTCTTGAGATGAAGCATACCTGCTACAATCCTGCAGCAAACAACAATGAGGAAGTGATGGCTCTTGTTGCTCCTACAGAAAAGAAGGATGAGACCAGCTGCTTCCTGGGTGAGGTTCACGACCCTCTTGCACGTGTGATGAATCACGGCAATTCAGGCAATGCAGGTGTATTCTCCTGCGCTGAGGACCTCTGTAATCTTGCCAAATGCTATATGAATCAGGGTAATTTCAACGGCAAGCAGATATTGAGCAGGATTACCTACAAGAAAATGATAAGCATTCCTGCAGGCTACGAGCATCTTGGCCATACAATAGGCTGGGATCTGTGCTCAAGCTACACCGGCACAAGGGGAGAGGTCTTCACTTTTGACAAGACCATCAACCATACCGGATATACAGGCACAGCCTTTGTTCTTGATACGGAGAACAATGTTGCAGTCATTCTTCTCTCCAACAGGGTACACCCTATTGATGGTGACGGTATCATGAGATGCCGCGCCCTTGTATCCAACATAGTTGCAGGCGCAGTGCTCCAATAGAACGTTTTCCCAGATGTACACAATAAAGGTGCCCGATTCAAAAAATCAGGCACCTTTTCTTGCTCGCTGGCACTGTTGAATTTTGGATTAATTATATATTGTGAATTGGATGGACGTTATTCTATTATTCTTGTCATATATAACTAAAAGTTCCGCCCAATCACTGAAAGGTACGTGATATTCATTTGGAGTTCCTTTGTCAACAGGCATATTCAGTTGTTCAACTTTGGAAATGTTGTCACCAACTTTCAAGCCTCCTTCAATCTCTGAGGTGAAAGCTGCAAATCCTGGATCATCTATTACAAATTCTCCACCAACTCCGTCAAATGAAAAATAAAACCTGCTGCTGTGCCCATAATAGAACGTCATACCCAATTCATCTTCCCGATATGAATCAGGAGATCCTAATTTGGCAATGACTTGTTTTTTGCTGTATATGCTTTCGCCATCTATTTTCAATCCGTTTATATCTACAAGGGGTAGAATGAGTTCCTGTGCATGGTTGAATATGCTATCTGTTTTCAATACATCTGCATCTTGTGAAAATGTAAAATTTGAAATCAACGTCAGTAATAGGATAATTGTTGTTATTTTAATGGTCTTCATAATATTAATCTTCATTTAAAGTTCCTATTTCACTATATGGTCTGGTGTTGCAAACAATATGTTCGAATCCCTTATAATCCGGTGTCAGATTGCCGTTCAAATAAGGTACTGGATTAACTGGGATTCCGTTTTTGCTTGTTTTCAGATGCAGATGAGGAATGATATACTTTCCGTTTGCATTTCCTGTTATTCCGGTATAACCTATTATTTCTCCTTGATATACAATATCATTCACGGCAAATGGCACTCCGGTTCTTGGATTTATTGCAATGGCATTTTCTGCCTGCAGATGAAAATTTCGGATGAGGGACTTGAAAAATTCAGGTGTCCAGTGTTGTGAATTAAAAGATATACTATAACTTTGTAAATAATTAAATACGTATTAATTTAATGTACATTTAATTATGAAATTCCACGATAGACAGAAAGAATTGGAAATTCTCAGAAGAAACTGGAAAGGTTCGGAAGAGCAGTCGTTGTTTACCGTGCTTATCGGGCGCAGGCGCGTTGGAAAAACCGCTTTGTTACTCCAAGTGGAGAAGGAGCAGAATATGCTGTATCTGTATGTTTCCAAAGATAATGAGCATGTACTTGTTGAAAAATTCCAAAAAACCGCAGAAAATGTGTTGGGGTTGCATATATATGGAAAACTTTCCACATTCGCCCAGTTCTTCGAGCAGATTATGGAATACGGAAGAGAACATCATTTTACTTTGGTCTTTGATGAATTTCAGAATTTTCTCAAGGTGAATCCGGCCATTCCAAGCCATATTCAGGATATCTGGGACAGGTATCAAAAACAAACCAAGGTGAATATGATTGCTTGTGGCAGCATATACAGCATGATGCATAAACTGTTCAACAATGAAGATGAGCCTCTTTATGGCAGAAAGGATTGCGAAATAAGACTTCTTCCTTTCCGCATATCGGCAATCAAGGAGATATTGCAGGAGTACAATCCGGATTATATATCCGAGGACCTGTTATGCTTGTATATGCTCACCGGAGGAGTAGCGAAATACGTTGCCCAGCTGATGGATTCCAACTCAACAACAAAGGAGTCCATGTTGAAATGGGCAACACAAGCTGGCAGTCCGTTCCTGGTTGAGGGCACGGAACTGATTATGTCGGAGTTTGGTAAGGAATATGCCAATTATCTGAGCATTCTTCAGAAAATAGCCGGTGGAATGACTGTGCAGAATCAGCTGGACAGCATAATAGGCAAGAATACCGGAGCCTATCTGAAGACCCTGGACGAGGATTATAACTATGTGCATAAGCTGCAGCCAATGTTCAGCAAGCCCGGCAGCAGGAATATACGCTGGTACATTGATGACTGCTTCCTGCGTTTCTGGTTCCGTTTCATACTGCCTAATCAAGCTCTTGTGGAGATCGGCCGCAATGAACTGCTGCTTGAATTGGTGGAAAGAGATTATTGTGAATACACGGGGCATGTTCTTGAACAGTATTTCCGCCAGAAATTCGGAGAGGAGAATCGCATCACTTCCGTGGGTTATTACTGGGACCGTAAGGGCAATAATGAAATTGACCTCATTGCACTGAATGATATTGACAGGACCGCCATTGTTGCCGAAGTGAAAAGAAACGCAGACAATTACAACGGAGCACTTCTGGAGAAAAAAATCGAGACCATCAGAAATGAATTTGGAAAATACGATGAAGTGAAATTGACCGGCCTGTCAATGACTGACATGTAATTTAATTGTATTCGCTATCTTTGTAGAAACTGAAAAATTCAATATCATGCTCAAACTTCGTGCTTTTTCTAGGATTATACTGCTGGCCGCGTGCCTGACGGTGGCGCAGATTTCATCCGCAAGGGATGTGAATGACGTAAGGCTTCTTTACTGGAACATTCAGAACGGAATGTGGTCCGACCAGCAGAACAATTACAACAATTTCGTGGATTTTGTAAAGAGTCAGGATCCTGATATATGCGTATGGTGTGAGGGGGCAAGCATATATTACAGCGGAACGGCTGATTATCTCAAGACCAACGACGAGAAATATCTGCCTTACAACTGGGATGAACTGGCTGCCAGATATGGTCACAACTATGTTTATGTAGGCGGCTGGCGTGATGATTATCCACAGGTTGTGACATCGAAATTTCCTATCAAGAATGTAAAGCGTATTCTTGGCAATCCTGAGGATGTGATTGTAAGCCACGGTGCCGGCTGGGTGCAGATAGAAGTGCAGGGCCGGACTATGAATCTTGTAACCCTGCATACCTGGCCTCACCAGCACGCATATATGGCTGAAGACCAAGAAAAGAGCAAGGCTGAGAACGGCGGTCACAAATACCGCGCACGTGAAATGAAATTCATCTGCGACAATACCATCAATACAGTTCCTGATGCAAGGAACCAGTACTGGATGATGATGGGTGATTTCAATGCACGTTCACGTGTTGATGCCGCACAATATGATTATCCCGAGGATTCGCCTGCATACCTCGTGCACGATTACATCAAGGCAAACACTCCTTACAGGGATGTCCTTGCAAGCTGGAACGGCAAGAAATTCGTTCCTTCGGTTGCCGGCAAGTCGCGCATTGATTTCATATACGCCACGGCTCCTATGGTCAACCGCATAAGGGACGCAAAGATTTATCCTATGGAAGGCTGGCTCAAGCCTGTGCGTGACCCTAAGAAGCTCAGCAACTTCTATCATCCGTCTGACCACATGCCAATTGTTGTTGATTTCAATCTTGGCACTGAGGCCAGCCGCGCGCAACTGGAACCTGAGTGGCACAATCTTGAGAATGGTACGCAGTGGGCAACAATCGAGGACGAGGTATTCGGAGGCAAGCAGTTCATTTCAGTGTTCCGCTATCCTGCAAGGAAGTTCATCACCGAGGTTGCGAATGACCCGGGCCTTACCAAGCCGAGGAAGCCTGAATACCCATCGGCAGTGGATAATGAAAAACCTGCTGCAAAGACTTCTGTCTTCGGAGAGAGGTATGGCGCTCTGGCAGCCATAAATGCCGGCTACTTCAACATGCGCACCCTCTTCCCTGTCACATATGTGAAGGATGGAGGCGTGCAGGAAGGCCGCACCAGCGCAGATGAGATGGAGCGCTCCAACGGAGTTGTTGCCTTCAAGAAGCATAAGGTGGAGATTTTCTACTGCGATAGTCTTGGATATGAGAAGCGTCTGAAAAACTATGACGAAGCCATCTCCTGTGGGCCTGTGCTCATAGAGAACGGCGTTGTGCAGGGCAGCTGGCCCGACAGCGGTTTCTATTTCTGCAGGCACCCAAGAAGCCTGATAGGGACCGATGCCAACGGTTATGTGTATCTGGTTGTGATTGACGGACGTTTCCACGGCCAGGCCGAGGGCGCTACAATACCTGAAACTGCCGAGATTGCCCGTGCTCTTGGAATGACAAATGCATTGAACCTTGATGGCGGTGGCTCAAGCGCGCTCTGGGTGAATTCCTTGGGAGTCCTTGGACATCCGTGCGATAATGGAAAATGGGATCACGTTGGCGAGCGCACTGTCCCTAACGTGATAATTGTTAAATAGCTGCCTGCTAATTGTTAACCCAAAGACTGTTAATACAGAAGGCAATGAGAAACAGGAGAATCACAGAAATCAATTCAAAAATTCTGATACCTCTCTTTAATTCTTTTTGCGTTTCGGTCTTGACAAAGCATCCCAATACGAATTTACAGGTTTTAATGACAGCAAGGATGAACACCATCCAGAATAGAGTGTAAGCTCCGGTAATCATAATGATAATTATTAATGTTTATCCAAAATTAACATACAACGAGCAGACTTGCAAATCTGAGGATTATCGCCAATTGTGGAAAGATTGTGTAAGTTCAAAACGTGGACGGTGATTTTTGGTTTAGCGAATAGTTCACGCGGTGCATTGCTGCCCGAAAAAGACCTGTCCATGTGAACCTTGCCTGAGCGCATTCCAGCAAGGCTTTGGTGGACAGGTGTGCCCTTTTGGGTGAGACCTGTCCAAGTGTCCGCTGTCATAGCGCATTACTGATGTGCTTGCATGGACAGGTGTTTTTCATGTTCGCAGATTCACGCGCAGCTTCACTCTGAAACGCTGCTGATCTGCAGCCGGAACGCTTCGTCCATACATCTTTGTGGCACCAATAAATCGCAATACTGAGCACACTGCCCGTGAATTTTATCGTCCGAACAGCGGATGCTATGTCACCGCTATTTTCACCAGAGCACAAGGGTTTGCACCTGAGCTGGCTTGGGGCAGAGCCCCAATAAAAAATAGAGGCATACCTTGTATGTCTCTATTTTTTGAATAAAGGGTGGAAGGAGGGACTCGAACCCTTGACCCCTGGTGCCACAAACCAGTGCTCTAACCAACTGAGCTACATCCACCATTTGGGACTGCAAAGGTATGACATTTTTTCAAATGTGCAATATTCTTGGTGTACTTTTTCTTTGGTTGGCCCAAAATCATATTTTGTATGTTCAATGAAAGAACGGCTCTGGATTTTAAAATCCCAGAGGTACAAGGAAGTTTGTTAACTATTTTTAAGGAAAATCATTTTTCTTTACTAACTTTGTAGGATTCATAAGGGAATTAATAATTGTAACATAAACAAATATTTAACACACTATTTATGGCTCGTGAGATTAAATTTTCTCTGGTGTACAGAGATATGTGGCAATCTTCAGGAAAATATACTCCAAGGGTTGACCAGCTTACAGAAATAGCACCTGTGATCATTGACATGGGATGTTTTGACCGTGTTGAGACCAATGGTGGCGCATTCGAACAGGTAAATCTCCTTTATGGCGAGAATCCTAACAAGGCAGTAAGAGAGTGGACAGCTCCTTTCAACAAGGTAGGTATTCAGACACATATGTTGGAGAGAGGTTTGAATGCTTTGCGTATGAACCCTGTTCCGGAAGACGTACGTTATTTGATGTACAAGGTAAAGAAAGCACAGGGTACAGATATCGCCCGCTCTTTCTGCGGTTTGAACGATCATAGAAACCTCAAGGGATCAGTTCTCGGTGCAAAGGCCGGCGGAATGATTTCACAGGTTGCCCTCAGTATGACCTACTCTCCTGTTCATACCGTTGAGTATTATATGGGTGTTGTTGACCACGTTGTAGAATATGGTTGCGACGAAATCTGTCTTAAGGATATGGCCGGTATCGGTCGTCCTGCATTCCTTGGCAGACTTGTAAAGAACATCAAGGACAAATATCCACATATCAAGGTTCAGTACCACGGACATACAGGTCCTGGCTTCTCAGTAGCTTCAATGCTTGAGGTAGCACGCGCAGGCGCCGATTATCTCGATGTTGCAATCGAGCCGCTTTCATGGGGTAAGATTCATCCGGATGTAATCACAATCCAGGCCATGCTCAAGGATGCCGGTTTCCTTGTAAAGGATATTAACATGAACGCATACATGGAGGCAAGAGCTCTCACACAGAAGTTCATTGATGACTTCCTCGGATACTTCATTGAGCCAACCAACCATCTCTGCTCATCACTCCTCGTAGGTTGCGGCCTTCCAGGCGGTATGATGGGATCCATGATGGCAGACCTCAAGGGCTTCCACAATGCTATCAACATGGGTCTGAGGAATCAGGGCAAGAAAGACCTTTCACTTGACGAACTCGTAGTGCTCCTCTTCAAGGAGGTTGAGTATGTATGGCCAAGACTCGGTTACCCACCATTGGTAACTCCATTCAGCCAGTACACAAAGAACACCGCCCTGATGAACCTCATGCATACTCTTAAGGGTGAGCCAAGATGGAAGACCATTGACCCTGATACAATGAACATGATCATTGGTAAGGCTGGTAAACTTCCAGGCGAACTTGCTCCTGAGATAAAGCAGATTGTAAAGGACAGGGGTCTTGAGTTCTACACAGGCAATCCACAGGATGCATTCCCTAACGAGCTTCCTAAGTTCATCAAGATGATGGAAGAGGAAGGTTGGGACAGAGGACAGGACGATGAGGAACTCTTTGAGTTTGCTATGCACGAGCGCCAGTACAGAGATTACAAGAGCGGTGCTGCAAAGGCACGTTTCGAGCATGATCTCGAGGCCGCAAAGGAGAAGGCAAAGGCTCCTATCATTGTTAAGCGTCCTGTTGTTGAGATACCTAAGTTCGACGTTGAGAAGATCGTTGCAAAATATCCTAACGCTACCCAGATTCAGGTTCCTGTCAAGGGTCAGGTTGTATGGCAGTATGATGTTGCTGACGAGGGTCAGGCTCCTGTTGTTGGAACACAGTTCAAGGCTGGCGAACCGGTTTGCTACGTTCAGGCTTACTACGGCATGGAAGAGGTTAAATGTCCTATCGACGGCAAGCTCGTTGCTGTAACAGCAAAGCAGGGTGACAAGGTACAGAAAGGCGAGATCATCGGTTTCGTTGAGTAATCACAGCTTTGGATTTTCAAGTGCCCGCTTCCTCAGGAGGCGGGTTTCTTTTTTCTACAGCGATAGTTCATTACACCACTCTTCGCAACTCTCCGCTTGTTTTTCGCAAGTTTTCGCATTCCGCAGGTTCGCGGCCTCGTTTGGATGCTGCACTCGTGCCTCCTCCCGTTTGGTTGCGTCAGGCACTTCATCTGAAAAACTTTGCCTTTCCTTGGCAAAGCTTTTTCATATTCCACTGCCTGC
>NZ_JBAELF010000096.1:0-1873 GCF_056211015.1 Candidatus Egerieousia sp. | reverse complement strand
GGCTGTCCGTACTGCCCGTAGCATTGCTTCGCCCCGCAGCCTTATTTATATAGGTGGCAGCGCCTTCGTTGTCGCGGAATTTCTTAAACCATAAACATATATTCCTTATATTTGCCCAAATAATATTCTTATGCTTATACTTGATAAAGAAATTTCCAGAGCTGAACTTGCCAAAATAGCAGAAGAACTGTATGGGGATATGGTGAAAGGTGTTGTGGACGTTGACAAAGGTCTGCTTGCCATTGACGCCGAGCTCCATTCGGACCTTGAAGGAATGCTATTGGATGGAGGCTCCGATCAGAACTCTTTGTGGGGCATAAATTTGTATCCAGCAGCTGGAGATGGGGACTTTATAGAGTATGATTCGTTGATAAACATACGGCCGGGGCAAGGAAACAGGTCCCGCGATGTGGAGAATCCTGAAATACGCGATGCAATCAGCCGCGTTGTGTTTAATTTCATCAAGGGTTGAATCTATGGCAGTCGATGCGGAAAGATGGGCCACTTTGCCTACGGCCGAACAGATGGCGAATATCGGCAGCGAGGTCGGAAGAACGGCAAAATGGATAGCGAAGGGAAAGGATGACCTTGCCCGCGGAGCCTATCTGCGCGCATTGGAATTGCAGGACCTTACCATCAGATACGGAAGAGCGGGCCGCAGCGGCCGCCGGGAACTGCTTAAAGAACTATGCCGTGCCCGCGAATGTTTCAATGGGGCTTTCCTCAGTTCGGACATAGATATGCTTGAATATCTGGACAAATACTTCACCCAATTTGCTGCAATCTGCAGACGGTGAATCCAATCCATTAAGTTATACTGACCGGTATCTGCCTGGACTGTGAATTGCTGGCAGTAGCCATCTTGTGCACCGTATCATATAAAAAGAAAAGGGATGGAACTTCCACCCCTTTTCTAATATTATTGGTTAAGAATTACTTCTCAGCTTTGATTGTGATAACAAAATCGTGCTTTGTTGTAACGCCCCACTTGTCAACTACAGTGAGAGTAGCGCGGATATTAACCTTTCCTTCCGGAATGTCTGCTGATGTGTAGTTATTCCTTGCATTAATGTACCAACCCTGACTCCATTCGAATACATTCTTTCCATCCATTGTATATGCAGGCCAAAGGAATCTGTCAGCTGTCTTCTCATCATCCTTGTTAAGGGTAACCTTTATAGACTCATAGTAAGCACCAGCGTCAGCAATCTTTCCAATCTTTGTGCCAGCATTTGTACCATACTTAATCACTACAGCCTCATTCTTCTTGAAGAGTGAATCCACTGCAACGTTTGTAGGATTCTTACCAACATTAGGGAAGTAGATTGTAGGATCAGCTGCGAACTGGAATCCACCCTCAACTGGTGAGAGAACAGTGATCTTGAATGGGAAGTAAGCGATATTGCTATTGTTTCCGAAGTACTGAACCACTGCTGCAACGTTGCGAACAACGTGGTCTGAAACGAAGTTGCTGTCAGCCTTGAATGAAATTGTATGGTCTATGAGTATATCATTGTCCAGCCAACCATTCTCCGTGTCATCAAGATCAACATAACCGATAAGTTTCGCGTTCTTTGGTTGTGATGCTGTATCAACTACGATTACCGGGTCAATGAGGAAGTTGTAAGAAACAGTTGTTCCATCTGATGAACCCACTGCCTGAACTACACCGTCCTTGCAAATCTGAGGAAGAACAGAGAGGTAAAGCTCAGGAGCAAGAGCCTCGTCATTTTTAACTGTAAGGGTTGTCTCAGCGATGTAAACTACATTACCTGCCTTTGCCGGGTTGTAAACTGCGTCATAAATTGCAATGAATGGGAATTCCCCACGATAGAATTTATTCCAATCAAACTCATATCTATTGAAAATATCC
>NZ_JBAELF010000095.1:0-8418 GCF_056211015.1 Candidatus Egerieousia sp. | reverse complement strand
TTGAAGTTGTAACGATATGGAACAGTGAAAGCGGTGATGGACACTTATGGACTCTTCCGAGTGAGGTGCAATATCAGTCACTAGTGAAATATTGCGATTGGACTTGGCAAGAAAATTATCAAAATACGGGAATGAATGGCTACTTGGTAACAGGTAAAGAACGATACTTCGAGTTTGGGAACAGCATTTTCCTTCCTGCCACTGGTTATTTCAATTTGGGCTCTAATAACGTCATAAAGCAAGGTGAAGTCGGTGTCTATTGGAGAATGGAAAATCAAGGTATTTTACACTTCTCAACCATCCGTATTCTCCCAAATTATCAATCTGATCCGAACTGCAGTGGTGTGGTCGTGCGCCCTGTCTCTGAATAGACGTGCGGAATAATTAGTCAGGCTGATTGACGATAAGGATGCGGCCTCTGCCAACAGCATGGGCCGCAGTCATATTTCCCAGCCACCCAACGTCCACCGGGAGGCGCTTACAACTCAATAGGTCTTGAGCGACTGCAAAACTTACATGTTTAACGGCCCTAACTCTATACGGTCCATAAAATACTGACACAGTCGTATATGGTTTTCAACCTCAAATTGCGATGAACAATAGAAAGGAGACCAAGGAAGCAACCAGTTCTGCCAGTACACTGAATAAAAAAATGGAGGCCGGCCAAAACTTTTGGTCAACCTCAATTAAATTTTTCACCTGAATCCCTTACTCCTGAGTAACCTCGTATGGATAGCATACACCCGGCTCCTCAAAGCTCATACGTGCGCCTTCTGTACGGACGTCATTGGCTGAGTAAGTGATTGTCCATTCAGGAAGAGTGATGAGCACCCATATCTCCTCTGCTGTCATAGGAGCTGCGAATCTTATCTGGATTGAAGGTACAAGTTCCTTCTCCATTTCTTATGAACTCGAAATCCACTGGTGTCTCCTTAACGCCAACTGTGGCATAATCTTTTCAACGCCCGTGTGAACACAATTTGACCTCCATATCCTCCCTAAATATGAAAATTGGAATTATAAATCATATACTTTGTTGCACAATTCTTGCCCTTTTCTTGCCCCTTTCAATGAAAAAAGCCTCCTACGATAGTGTAGAAGGCTTTCCGGTGATCCGGTTGGGATTCGAACCCAAGACCCACAGCTTAGAAGGCTGTTGCTCTATCCAGCTGAGCTACCGGACCAATCCTGCTTCTTTCAAAAGCGGTTGCAAATATAGCAGTTAATTTTTAATTATCAAACAATACGCAGCAATTCATTGAATGCGTCAATCAAATAATCAGGTGAAGTCTCAAGGAGTCTGGACCTGGAATGATTGCCGTAGGTGACTCCGCAGGTGCGGCATCCGGCCCGGCGGCCCATTTCAAGGTCAAAGGTGGTGTCGCCAACCATAAGTGCAGTGCCGGCGGTTGAGCCGAGCTGTCTGAGCACTTCAAGGGCCATGTCGGGAGCAGGCTTGGCGGCAAGGCCGTCATCCACTGTTACTATCGCTGTAAAATATTGTCTTAAATTATGTGAGTCAAGCATTGCGTGAAGGGAGCCCGTGGATCTGGAGGTGGCTATTCCCATCCTGATTCCTCTGGAATGCAAGCGCACAAGAGTTTCGGCAACTCCCGGAAAATAAACGGTGTCGTCAAGGGATTCGGCAAAAATCCTTCTGTAAACCACAACAGCCTCCTCGGCCTGAGCATTGTTGAGATTACCATCGAGACGCAGGCAGTCAACAAGCGGAAGGCCGATGTTGGAGCGCACGAGGTCTTCAGAAACATCGTTAATACCAAAGTGCTTGAGAGTTTCCTTTGTAACATGAACAATGAGTGGTGCTGTGTCGGCTAAAGTACCATCGTAGTCAAAAATTATGGTTTCAAAATTCATCACGCCGCATATTTTCCCACAAAAATAGCAATAATAAGCCAGCGAAGGCAATTTTGGCTCAAATTTTGAATAATGCAGTTTATTCTAAATACAAACAAGTATGGTAAAAAGATTATTTTTGGTCTGCTGCATTGCTTTTGCAGCACTGGCCCTCTGCTCATCCTGCAGCAGCGACAAGGACGGTACACACGAGTACCTGATTAACATGGGTCGCTCACACGTAACTGACAAGCAGGCTTACAACGAAATCATGGCTAAAATCGGTGAGGATCCATATTTCTCATCACGTCCGCAATACACAGGCAAATTCTACGATTGCACTGAAAAGGCAATAGAGGAATTTCAGGAGCACTGCAGCAAGCTTGATGAAGAATATATATGCTCACGCCTTACAGATCCTATTACAGACGTATTCGTAATAGATTTCTGGTCATGCGATCCTATGCAGAACTGGATTTCCGTAGTATTCCGTCCTGACCTTATGGAAATCAAGGATGGTGATGCGGACTAGAAGCTGTAGCTTATAGTTCCCACCATATTGAATCCGCGGCACGGAACGCCTTTGAGCAGCTGTCCGCCCCTGTCATATTTGCTGTTGAACAGGTTGTTAACATCAAGTTTGGCCCCAAGTCCGAATGTTGATGTCCACTCAGCTCCAACACCTAATATTGCAGCGGCGGATTGTTCATAATAGGACAGGTTCTGGTATATCAGTTTATCTATCAAATTATTGTTCAAACTATTGAACGATGACTGAGCATGAACGTTGGCAAACACCTTGAATGTTCCTATCGTGGTTTGCGGAAGTTTCTGAGCTATGGTAAAATTAGCCAGGAAGTTAGGCACATTGCTGATATCGTGCTTCTCTGACTCGAAGTTCTCAACCTTGAATGGATACTGGTATGTAAGGTTGAAGTTGAAGGATGTATGCTCTCCATCGTGCTGCAGAGTGTTTTCAATACCGCCAATGTTTATTTTTCCGGCATTGGCGAACAATGTTGATTTTATTCCTTCTTGCGACGCTTCAAGCTGAGGATTTATATAAACCATATCCGAAATCTTGTTATAGAACAGGTTTATCTCATATTTGAGTTTGCTCTTTTTCCAGTTGAAGTTTGCGGACACCTGGAACGCATCCATCTTTTCCGCACTCAGGTTCTCACCTCCGGAGAATATTGGAATCAATGAACCTCTGAAGAAGTATGGTGCGTCAACGAACGAATGTGAGTAACCGGCTTTCAGGCTGAAAATATCATTTGCAAGCCATATCAGAGAAATTCGCGGAGAGAATGTATCAAGTTTCCGTTTATTGTGACGAATCTTGTGATCATAACGCAATCCTCCGTTAAATATGAACCTTTTTGTGAAATTATGTTTCAACTGGAAGAATGTTGAGAATACGTCTTCATGATCCTTAATGAACACATTGCTCATTGTGTTGTTTATCTGGCCGAAATCCGCGCCTATATACAGGCAGGCATCGGTAACAACACTTGTCTCGAACTGTGCTCCCAAAAGAACGGAACCGCTCATGCCATTGGTGAACTTATAATTATAATTGCCGCTCACCGAACCTCCGAAACTGAAATTTTCCCAAGTCACGGACTGCCACACGCCTCTTGTCTTGACTGACCCAAGGCCCATGAGCACGGCCAGCAGTTCAGAATACTGATATGGAATGGTATCGCCGAGCACATTGTACATCTGGATTCTCTCGTAAGTTGCAAAGGCGCTGCCGTCTATGGAGAAATTCTCCCAGGAGTGTGAATAATCGGCATCCACCCTGATATTGGTTTTCATTACTCCGGGTTTGTTTCCTGAAAGTTCATTGTAAGCATCGTAGGAAAATTTCTCCGAGAGACCTATTAGATTGTAATATGGAACTGATTTGCCCTGGCTGGCAATGGCTTCAAGCTTGAAATCATCCCAGTGAGCCTTTGCTCCAATATCGAATGTAGGCTTTCTGTTATAGCCACCTATATAGTGCGTAGTACCTGAAAGAATATCTTTTTCACCCTGACAGTCAGTTACAGACAGCCAAGCCATGAAATCGGTCTTGAGGTTGCCTTTGCCAACAAGGATTGAAGGGTTCAGATACTTGTCCTTTCCAACGCTCATGCTCACTTTGGCTCCGTCTATATCATAGCCTGATTTTGTAATGATATTTACAACGGCTGTAAGAGCAACGTTCCCGTACAACGAAGAAGCAGGGCCGCGAAGCACTTCAATCTGCTTGATCTTGTCAAGGCTGTTGCGATAGTCGAAAGGAGCGGCATTGGTTGTTGCGCTGTTGATTCTATGTCCGTCAATAAGTACAAGAATAGTTTCCTGACTCAATCCATACACTCCTCGCATAGCATTGTTCTCCTCAATGCTTCCAATCTGGGAAAAGCCGGGCAAATAAAGCAGCAGCACGTCAGCCAGGGAATGACCGCCTGACGCCTTTATCATTTCCTCCGTTATAAGGGTTACAGGAACCGGAACCTCCTCAATGGATTCAGCGAACTTGGAAGCGGTGCTCACCTTTATTCCCTCCTTCTTGATTTTTTCCAGCAGGTCGGCGAATCTGGGTGAATCCTCGTATGAATTATAGAAAGGATTCGTCTCCAGAAGTTTTGAAGCGTAAAGTATGGTTTCCTCCTCACGTTCCAGATGGAAGTTGGAAAGAGCAAGTATTCTGTAAGCCCTTTCCCTGTCATTGATCTTAATGCTGCGTATATTGTTGGCCAGAAGTGAATCCGCTGTTTCGAAACGTCCCGTTTCGTATGCAAGACTGGCCTTGTTCAATATTTCATCCGTATTCTGGGCCTTGAGCTGTGGAACTGAAAAAAACAGCAAGATACCCAGTAATAATATTCTGTGTTTCATTTATTTGCAGATTTTAACCGGAATTTTGAAAGTGATTGTTGTTCCTACACCTGGCTCGGTATCACAAAGCATTGTGCCATTGTGATTGTCCTCAATAAGAGAACGGATTATTCCCATGCCCAGGCCGGTACCCTGCCCTGCAGGTTTGGTGGTGAAGAAATTCTCGAAAATCTTTGCCTTGATTTCAGGAGTCATTCCCATACCATTGTCGGTTATTGCAATTGTAAGTCCTGCGTTGCCATCAAATATGACCTTTACAGTAACAGCCGGAGCATACGAAGCATCTCCAAAGCCTGCCCTTTCCTTGAGTGTATAGCAGGCGTTGTTCATCACATTGAGCACAGCCCTGCTTATATCCTGCGGAATAAGCATGAACTTTGGCATATTGTCCTGGTACTCTTCGTGTATGGCAATATTGAACGATTTATCGTTGGCACGCATTGAATGGTAGGCCAGCCACACATACTCGTGTACAAGGGCGCTTATATCAGTTGGCATGAACTCTCCGTTCTTTCCACGGCTCTGAAGAAGTATTCCACGGATGATGCTTATGGCTCTTTCACCATGTGACAGTATTTTGGTCATGTTCTCCTTGAGGTCAGCACATATATCCTCCACATCCGCCTTGTCGTCTTCGTTGAACTTGCTGCTGTTTTCATCCATGATATCCATGAGATCATCCAGAAGCTTTACTGACATCTTGCTGAAATTGATCACGAAATTCAGCGGGTTCTGCACTTCATGTGATATGCCCGCACTCAGGAGGCCCAGTGAAGCCAGTTTCTCCTGATTGTGCATCTGCTCCTGCAAAGTTTCCACCTGCTTGCGCAAATCTTCCATTTTATCCAAATCGTTCATAAAACTTTATTTTAAAACAATTGTGAATTCTGTGTATTCATCCTTTACGGAGTCCACCGTTATGCTTCCGCCCACATCCTGGACTATCATCTGTGAAAGATACAGTCCCACTCCGGGAGCTTCGGCTGTAGGTTTTGTGGTGAAGAAAGGATCGAATATCTTGTCCTTTATACTGTTTTCAATACCGATTCCGTTATCCCGCACAGATATTTCCGCAACGCTACCGGCAATGCCGGACTTACGGACCGACAGAACTATTTCAGGCAGATATGCGGCGGACCCGCCATCGTATCTGAGTTTGTCAACTTTCTTCTTCACAGCATATATGCTGTTTGACAGCATCATTCCCAGGACTTTGTTCATTTGAGCCGCAACTATTCCGGCTTTCAAGTCCGGATCGCAGGCATTCAACACCACCTCGACATTATATGAACTAATATCCTTCGAATAATACTGCATGAAGGTATTCACGGTCTGCTGGCTCAATGGAACCAGAAGCGTTTCCTCAACATTGCCGGAACGCTCCTTGAGGAGTTCCTCCATGGCCTTGAGGATTCTGGTTGCTGACACACCGTGCTGCTCTATCTTTTCAAGATTGGTGTTCATCATACTTACGACATCCATTGAATCCTCAAAGATATCCTCGGTCATATTATCCTGATCATCTTCAAGATTGGCTTTCAGGTCCTTTGTAAGTTCTGTGGTAAGATGGGCGAAATTGTTGATGTAGTTCATAGGGTTGAGGATACGGTCAATCAGACCTTTCGTAAGCTGACCCACCGTTGCCTCGCGTTCCTGACGGAGAAGTTTGTCCTGAGCGTCCTTGAGTTCCCTGGTCCTTTCGTCCACAACCTTTTCCAGCCTCATCTGCTCCTTCTTTGCGGCGTGCATCCTCCACTTGAAGAAAGCATATATGGCAAGTACGACAAACAGCAGATACAATGCCAGGAAATACCATCTGATATAAATCGGATAAGGAATGCTCATTTCGAACGGCTCCGAATACGAGACATTGCCGAATGCATCAACAGCGCGGAACTGCAGCTGGTACTCACCCGGAAGAAGATGGTTGAACACGAAGTCATTGTCCTCCTGCAGCGATGACCATACATCCGAATTCTTAAGCCTGCAATTGTACAATGTTGTACCTATAGGGTCAAACTTGTCACTGGCCACTGTGGCCTTGAGATTGTTGCCATCAAGTTTCATGTATCGTATCTTGATAACAGGCTCGTATGTATCCAGTGTCTGCATTTTACCAAGATCCATGCAGATAAGCCCGAAACTGCCACCTATCCAGGCGATATTCTCCCCGAGCCTTTCCATTGCCGTTATGTTGTAGGTATCAAGCGGCTTGAGCCATTTTTCCTGACGTTCCGTAAGGGAACTGCCGGAAAGACCAAGATCCTTGTATGCAGGTTTCCAGACAGTACCTTCCTTGTCCTTGTACTCGAACAGCAGCGACATGCTTTCGTTCACATCCCTTTCAAATTCATACGAATCGGGTGCTTTGTAGTATATATTCCTGTTCAGTGACAGAGCCCAGATTCCTCCGGCATAGTCCTTCTCGAACTTGACCACATTAGGCACATTGGAAATCTTTGTTGAACTTCCGTTGAAGGTATTTGAATAGATACCGTCGAGTTCTCCGCTAAGGAAACCATCTTTGTCAAGCACCACGGACAATGTGTGCCTTGGCGTAAGCTGCCTTATATCGTTGGAACACATATAAACTCCATTTGCAGTTGCTGCCAGAGCCTTGCCGGATTGAAGTTCCACAAGCTGCCAGCAGGCAACGTTCATATTCCCCACCTTGCTGAAGCTGTCCTGTTCACCCAGTTTGAAAAGTCCCTGCAAAGTACCGACCAGCAATTCACCTCCGGTAGCCAGAATGGTATTCACCTGGCCTTCCAGACCATATTTCTCCGTATAATATGAATACACCGGCGATAGTATCACAACAAAGACTCCGTTGTCGGTTATTCCCCATAACGAGCCTTTGCCGTCATATGCCAGATTGGAGACATTATTGCTGCACAATCCGTCAAGTGCGCTCAAGGAGTACAGTTCGCTCCCGGTGGAATCGAACACCACCACTCCGTTTCCATTGGTGGCAATTGCTGTCAGCCCCCTGTCGTGAATTCTAACACTGCTGTTGACCTCATATTTGTCCGAGGCGGCAGGCAGATTGATTTCATCCTGTGCAAGCGCCTGCACCTGGTTGAGTTTTCCATTCTCCCAGGAAAATGATTCTCCGGAGCTTACGGTGAATTCAAGCCGGCCTCCGCCACCTGAAATTCTGGAAATCTCGCCGAAGCCCCTGGTTCTTGAAGTATCTGAAACCACATAACGCACTTCAAGTGAATCCGACATTGAAACATTGCCCAGAAAACCGTCACCACCGAACCACACTTTGCCTTCACCGTCATTGTGCAAACAGGTCACGCGTGAAATCCCTGGTGTATGGATCATACGCCACTGCGCACCGTCATAAATGAGCAGTCCCTCAAAATTGGCAATGAAAACCCTGCCGTCATCATCACAGGTGACATCAAAGTTCCTGTTATGGCCCTTGTATTCCAAGGCTCTGAAATTCCTGAAGAAAGGCTTGCCCTTGTTTATTGCCAGCAGGCCGCCGTCCGGAATGAACAGGATTAATAGGAGTATTATGGCAAATCTTTTCATACGAAAATTAATTGTGCCGTTTCTGGTTATTCCGGCGTTATTTGACTTGTTTTTAATACATTTTGAGCCAATGGCACAAAAAGAGAGAGCACTCACAAGGCTGCAAGTGCGAGGTTGACATCTTAGCAATTT